>JACDGC010000249.1 GCA_013815535.1 Ktedonobacterales bacterium | reverse complement strand
CGCCAAGGATGATCGCGCCATGGTTCGTCCTCTCGGTCAGCGTCGCTTTCCGAGCAATAGCATACCACCGAATTAGCGCCCACCGTGCCGCATCACCAACCACCCACCCCCGAAGATGGCCAACGCCACCCCCGCCAGCACGAAGTTGAGCGGCTCCCCCACGCGCCCCAAGATCGCCAGCACGCTCAGAATCAATGCCAGCGTCACCAAACCCAGCAAGAGGTCGCGCAAGCCTTGGCGGTTCGCGCGGGCAACCTCGACCAGTGGCGACGCGGTGCGCCCCGATGCACCAACAGCAGGGGTATGAGTGAGGGGGTGCGATGACTGCGGTTCGACCATGGGGGAAACCTCCTGCATAATGGTTGCGGGCATGGCCGCGTGGCGCACATTGGCTATCAGCATGATACTATACGGTGCAAGTCTAGGCGAAATCGGGCCTTTTCCTCCGATATGTGCCTGCTTCACCGCGCATTCACCAGCACCACGCCCGGCCAAACCCCAGCGATATGTTCGCCAAACCGGACCATATGTTATACTGAAAGGGTGTATATACCCGGCCCGGTGCCAGCTCCGCGTGTGCGACGGCGCGCCGGAACCTGGCAGTATATGTGAGGTATCGGTTCGATGACAAGCGCAGCGGCAACATCGGCCCCGACTGTCTATCAAAACTTCATCGGCGGCGAATGGCGCGACGCAATCGGCGGCGCTACCTTTATGGATACGAACCCCGCCCATGACAGCGAGATGATCGGCGCCTTCCAGAAATCGACAGCGGAGGATCTGGATGCCGCCATCAACGCCGCCCAGCGCGCCTTCCCCGCGTGGCGTGCCACCCCCGCCCCCGAGCGCGGCGAGATCATCCTGCGCGCTGCCCTGCTGCTGGAACAGCACCGCGAAGAACTCTCGCGGTTGCTCACCCGCGAGATGGGCAAGGTGCTGAAAGAAGCCCGGGGCGACCTGCAAACCGCCATCGACTTTGGCAAATTCGTCGCCGCCGCCGGGCGCAAAGCGGAAGGCGAGACGGTGCCCTCGGGCCTGCGCGACAAAATGTGCCTGACGTTGCGCGAGCCCATCGGCGTCGTCGGCATCATCACCCCCTGGAACTTCCCACTGGCCATCCCCGCCTGGAAGACCTTTCCGGCGCTGGTGGCGGGCAACACGGTCATCCTCAAACCCGCCAGCGACACGCCCCTGCTCTCCCTCAAATTGGTCGAGATTCTCAGCGAGGCGGGCTTGCCTGCCGGGGTGCTCAACTTCATCACCGGCCCAGGTGGCACGCTGGGCGATGCCCTCGCCAGCGACAAGCGCATCAGCAAGATCTCGCTCACTGGCTCGACCGAGGTCGGCCAGCACGTCGCCGAGATCTGTGGCCGCGACCTGCGCCGCGTCACCCTGGAACTGGGCGGCAAAAACGCCGTCATCGTCATGGACGATGCCAACCTGGATGAAGCCGCCGCCGCCGTCGCCTGGGCGGGCTTCGGCACCACCGGCCAGCGCTGCACGGCCACCAGCCGTGTCATCGTCCACCACAGCGTCGCGGCGGCCTTCAACGAGCGGCTGGTCGCGCTGGCCCAAAAGCAAAAGCTCGGTGATGGCCTGGACCCCACAGTGGATATGGGTCCGCTGGTCAACCGTGGCCGCGTCAAAGCCGTGGATGGCTACATCGACATCGGCAAAGCCGAGGGGGCACGGCTGCTCGTCGGCGGACGTCCCGCGCGCGGCGGGGCGCTGGAAAGCGGCGCGTTCTTCGAGCCAACAGTCTTTGGCGATGTCACCCCCGAGATGCGCATCGCGCGGGAAGAGATCTTTGGCCCTGTCGTCGCCGTAATCCCCGTCGGGAGCTATGATGAAGCCATCGCCGTCGCCAATGGCACGGATTACGGCCTCTCATGCGCCATCTTCACCGAAAACGCGCGCACCGCTTTCCGGGCGATGCGCGACATCCAAGCGGGCCTCATCTACATCAACGCAGGCACCACCGGCGCTGAGCCACAGATGCCCTTCGGCGGTGTGAAACAAAGCGGCAATGGCCACCGTGAACTCGGCCCCGACGCGGTGGACGAGTGGAGCGAGCAAAAGACCATCTTCATCTCATACCCCCAGGTCTAAGGAACAGCGAACACGCAGGACGGAACGCACGGGAATCCCACGCGCTCCGTCCTGCGTGTTGATCGTTGCCAGATGGTCGCAGCGAGCATTGCTACCCATCTTGGGGAAGCATGCGATCCTGACACCAGTGCTATAATCTAGAGGTGCACTGGCGAAGGGAGATAGGCAATGCGGACGGTAGCGGTGATTCCCCTGCGGGGGCTGGCAGATTGCAAACAACTGCTGAGCAAATTCCTGCCCGACCGCGTGCGGCGCGCCCTCATCTTGGCGCTGGCCGGACACGTGGCGGATGCCGTGTGCGACTCGGGGGCGGTCGCCGCCACGGTGATCGTCTCGCCTGAAACGGAGATCTTGCGCTGGGCCGAGGCGCGAGGTCTGACGGCGCTGCGGCAAACCAACACAGGCCTCAACGCGGGCCTGTGGCAGGCGACGAATTGGGCCCGCGAACGCCACTTCGATGCCCTGCTGGCCTTGCATGCTGACCTGCCGCTGCTGACGCCTGACCACATCAGCGCCCTGGTGCGCATGCTGGGGGCCTCCCCCACCGCCGTGGTGGCGGGCGACCGCCACGCGCACGGCACCACCGGGCTGGCGCTGCAACCGCTGGGCGCGATCCCCTTTCATTTCGGTGACCAAAGCTACACCCGTCACTTGATCGCTGGCGAAGCGCACCATCTGCGGACGATCCCCTACCAATCGCGCGAGGTCGGGTTTGACCTCGACACCCCGCGTGACCTGCGCGATCTGCTGCTGTGGCACCCGGTCGGCTTCGCGCGGCTGACGCGTGCGGTGGTGGCGTGGTTGCCGCAACTGCCAGAGACGGCCCCCCTGGCCGCGCCCACAGCCACATATCCCGCTGGGGAGGGTCAGCGATGAGCCAGCCATCCGCCGCCAGTGTGCAGATGATCGGCCTGAGCGGCATCCCCGAGGTGCGGCCCGGCGACGATCTGGCTGAGCACATCCTCACCGCCGCTAAGGCCAGCGTGCCGCTACAAACGGGCGACATTCTGGTGGTGACGCAAAAGATCGTCTCGAAGGCCGAGGGGCAACTGGTGGACCTTGCCACCGTGACACCCAGCGCGCTGGCGACGGACTGGGCCACGCGCTGGGGCAAAGATGCCCGCCAGGTCGAGGTGGCGCTGCGCGAGAGCCGCCGCATCGTGCGCATGGATCGCGGCGTGTTGATCTGCGAGACGCGCCACGGCTACATCTGCGCCAACGCCGGGGTCGATGCCTCGAACGTCCCTGGCACCGAAACAGTCTGCCTGCTGCCCGTCGATCCCGATGCGTCGGCAGCCCAACTGCACACCGCCATCTCGGCACGCGTGGGCTTTGCCGTGCCCGTCATCATCTCGGATACGTTTGGGCGTGCTTGGCGCAACGGCATCGTCAATGTCGCCCTCGGCGTCGCGGGAATGCTCCCCCTCGCTGACTATCGCGGCCAATATGACACCGAGGGCCGCGAAATGCATGTCACCGTCCTCGCGGTCGCGGATGAGATCGCCAGCGCCGCCGAACTCGTCACTGGCAAGCTGGACCGCCGCCCCGTCGTCATCGTGCGCGGCTATGGCTGGACGGAGGCCGCCGGACGCGGGGCCGATCTGGTGATGGACCCCGCCCGCGACCTCTTCCGCTAGCCATATCGACAACAGGGTTCAGGCCCGCCCCAACACCTGTGCGAGCACGCGCTGTGGGTCGGTCGTGGCGAGCGCCGCATCCGAGGTCGCGCGCCAAGCGACCACGCCGTCGGGCCGCACCAGCAGCGCACCCGTTGCCCCAGTGCCGCTGGCCGTGCCCCAAGCGTTCGCCGGATCGCGCAGACCATCAGGGCCGATGTGGGCGATGGCGAGCGGCACCCCCAATGCGATACCCGCCGCGCGCCAGGGCATTTCCCATGCAGCGCTCCCTGGCCCCAGGAACACCATGAATGCGTGGCCCACTATATCTAAAGACGAGATACGCCTACCTGATTTCTCCAGCCACACATGCGGCAGGCGCGTCCCTGGGCGACCGCTCAGGTCCAACCCCTCATGGGTTGGCAGGGTATCCGACTCGGGAATGATGGCTGACGCATGATAGGTGAAGCCGAGGATGGGGATGAGCGGCGCGGTGAGCGAGGCATCCTCACCCTGGGGAGGGCCATCGGGCCGCTCGGCTTCCAGTTCGCGGGCGGCATGCTCCACTGCGTCACGCGCGACAGGCAACCGCTCGACCTCATAGGTCGCCAGCAATGCCGGGGTGGCCTGCCCACTCACGACCATCGCCAGCTTCCACGCCAGATTGTGCGCATCAGCGATGCCCGTGTTCAGGCCAAGCCCCCCCGCTGGGGGCATCGTGTGCGCGGCATCCCCCGCCAAGAAGACGCGCCCCGTCGCCATCTGCGGCGCGTAGTGGGCCGTGGCGTCCCATGGCAACACGCTCAGCACCGTCACTGGCAGGTCAGCGATGCCAACGGCGGCGCGCACCAACGCGCGGCAACGCTCTGGGGTAAAGGCCGCAGGCGACGTTTGCGTGGGATCATATTCCGCGTTGAAAAGCCAGCGATCCGTGTTATTGACGGCCAAAATGATGCCCGGCGCGTCGGGATTTTCCACGAAACAGAGCGCGAATTCACGGCCAACCACGAGTTCGCGCAGATCGGCCTGGAAATAGATATTGATATAGTGCCCCTGCACCGCCCGCTCAATCAGCGGAATGCCCACTGCTGCGCGTGCCTGGCCCTTTGCCCCATCAGCCGCGATGACATAGTCAGCTCGCACCATGGTCGGCGTACCATCAGCGGCACGCAGGGTGAGCGTCACCCCGTCAGCATCTTCGGCCAACGCCGTCATCTCGGTGTTGAAACGCACCTCCGCCCCTGCGGCCTGGGCCGCGTGCAAGAGCAACGGCTCCAGTTCATCCTGCGCGCATTGCACCCAAGCACTGGGAGTGATGGCGGCGAGGGCATCGCCCGTCAGCATCAAATCATCATCTGGCACACGGCGAATTTCCGCACCCGCCAGCGTCTCAACGAACAGCATATATTTGCTGGCAGCGAGGGCCGCCCCAGCCGCCGTGACAGCCTCTGCCAGCCCCAGACCGCGATAGATCTCCATGGTGCGCACATTCAACCCGCGTGCCCGTGGGTGGAAGGACGTGGCCGAGTGGCGTTCCAGCACCATCACGCGCGTGCCGCTCCGCGCCAACAGCACAGCGGCAGTCAAGCCCACTGGTCCCGCGCCAATGATAGCGACGGGGACGTTCACCGGTTCATCCATGGGTTTCCTCCTCACGTGGTTCGTGGGCCGCCGCCGCGAAGGCGGCTAAGCCCGTGATCAGGTCGCGTCGGGCGGTGGGGTCCATCTGGCGAAAGATCGCAGAGAGGCGCGCGCGGAAATGCTCACGCGAGGCCGTCTGTAATGCGCGCCCCCCATCGGTGAGCGTGATATGCACTCGACGGCGGTCCGTGGTGGACCGCTCGCGTGCCACCAGGCTGCGCCCTTCCAAACTGTCGATGGTCCGCACCAGCGTCGCGGCTTCCAAATTGAGCGCCGTGGCGAGGCGCCGAAGCGTCCATGGTTCTTCTTGCTCGGACAAGAGGTTCAGCACCAGAAATTGGGTCGTGCTCAGCCCGTGTTGATGGGCACGATGGAAATTCGCTTCCATCACGGTCTGCCGCATGCGAAACCACCCCGCCAAAAAAGCGTCGATCTGCGTCGCAATCTCAGATTCATCTGCCATGCATTATTTCACTCGTTCTACGAATCATCCGTACTACGTACTATACAGCATAACGTCAAGGCCCAAAAGCAGCAACACGATGCACAGCAATATAAGAGGAAGCTCCCTGACTCATATGAATCAGGGAGCTTCCTCCTAAAATGGCGGCTGGCGTGCCAGCGCGGTGACTACTGCGCTTGAATCGACACATCATCGACGAAGGTCTGCGATGTGCTGCTGCTGCTATTGGTCGTCGTGGTGAAGACGATGGCCAATGTCTGACCCGCCTGCTCACTCACCAACTGTGAGAGGTCCACCGTCTTTTGCGCATAATCGTTGCTGGCGTCACTACTGCAAGATGACTGCGCTTGTACCACCGAGTTGCCTAGCGTCAGGTTGCCGCTGCCATCATCCGTGGTGGTGTAGATCGTGGCGGTGAAC
>JACDGC010000248.1 GCA_013815535.1 Ktedonobacterales bacterium | reverse complement strand
GGCCCCACCAGTGCGGTCCAGTTGCACGGCATCGCTGATGCCCTCATGCAGATATTGGCTGGCCTTATTGCCGCTGATGTTGGTGTTGTTGATCGCCAGCGAGTCGGCCTTACCTAGATAGAGCTCGGATGAGATCTGATAGTAGCGCAGGAAGTTTTCCGCGATCGGATTGGTGAAGGCGATCTGGATGTCTTTGGTGTGCAGGTCATCAACCAGTTGGCTGAGATATTGCAGCAGCACCTCTTTGGGCAGCGTCTTGATGCGCGCTTGGATGGCCTTGGCAATCAGCGCGGTGAAGCGCTTGTTGGCCGAGGAAACGGTGTCGCCCGAGCCAACGGTGGTGCCCACCTTACGCCCAGCGTTGGTCAACTGGTAATAATGAATCTTGTCTTGCAGGTTATCCGCCGTCACCCGCTCGTTATACGGGGCGCCAATGGTGATCGGCCCCGCCAACGCCAGGAACTGCGCGATGACGTTCGGCTCGACCGCGATGAAGCCCGTCACCGTCACGGGTTTGTGCCCCGTCACCGTGCCCTTGCTATCAACGATGGGGGCAGCTTCGCCGCCCTCTTTGTGCAGCTCACTCAGGTTATACGCCGCCGTGGTGGGGAAGTTCGCCGCCAGGTTGGCATCTCGCAGCCCCCATGGCAAGAATTGATCGGGCCACCAACTCAAGTATTGCTGCGGCGGGGCATCAGCCGCACCCCGCGCGGTCGCTTGATAGGGTTTATCCAGCAAATAGACATCTTGCAGGCTCAGGCTGCCAGGGCGCCCCGCATCCATCCCCATGACGGCATAGTTGCCCTGGAAGCCCCCACTGGGACGGATCTCGGAGGGGTCCATCGTCATCACCAGATAGCCCGCCGGCTGGCCGATGCCCAGGATAGCCGGGGCGGCGGCGATGAACTGGTTCATGATGGGTAGGAATTGGGGAATCTTGGGCAGCAGACTTAGATAGGGCGTGATCTTGGCGCGTTGGCTGGCCGAGAGCGCCGCGAAGGCCACCGAGGGTGGCACCGCCCCTAATCGGGCGATGATGTCATTGATGTAGGGTAGCGCGGCGGTGATGTTGGTTTGCAGCGCGCCCAATTCGGCCACGGTCACACCGCCCACCGCATCCGTCGTGCCGCTGCTGCCCACCAAGGCAGAGGTATTCAGCGCATTCGCCAACACCACGAGTGAGTCGAGCAAATTTTCGGCGACATGCACCCCATCGATGGCGACGCTGCTGAGGATGAGGCCGCTTTGCACATAGGCCGCGACCCGCGCGACATGCCCGCCCAGGCTCAGCAACGGGTCCGGATGAGCCAGTCGGTCGTGCAAGGCCTGAAAGTCGCGCAGGGCCGCTTGGAGGTCCGCCGCAGCCTGCGCCTTTTGGGCTGTGCCGATCAGATGAGTGCCAGGGGCCTTGCTGCCCAGGCCAAGATCCTCGGGGACGCGGTTGAGGTTATCAAGCGCGCTGGTCGCCAACCCTTTGAGTGCCACATAATCAGAAATGGCACCGATGCCGCTGCCCGCGACGCCCAACAACAACGCCAGCGCGACCGACAAGACCAACAGCACGCGCACCGAACGGCGCGTGGGAGCCTGGGTGCGTTGCAGCCCCGAGCGCAGCCAGGGGCGCAGTTCACCCACCGCATGGCGCACACTCCCCACATAGGCGTGGGCACCGGCCCGTGTGCGCCGCATGATCTGGCTGGCGGGAAGGGTGCGGGGCGGGTCTACCGCTGCGAGCGCGACCGTGTCTGGGGTGGTTCCCCACTGGTCGCGTGGCAGCACAGCGGCGGGGGGGCTGGGCGGCGCGCCATATTGCCCCCGTTGCAATGCCCCAACAGGTGGCGGGTCGCTCACAGGGGCGGGGGCTTCCTCGGGATCTTCCAACACAGCCACAGGGTCGGTCCTTTTCGCCGCGCGCCCCTTCGTGCCGGGGGATGGCCGGCGTGGCGCGTGGCGCACATGATGCGATTTGCGGTGTTTGGGTTTGCTCATCGCAGAACAATCCGTCTCCCCCCCAGGATACAGCGAAAATCTGAGGGAACTATGAGAAGTGCGGTCGCAACGTCTCTTGCTCAGACGAAGCGGCACCATACCTGGACACTGGCATTACATTCATTTTACAGATACCCCAAGCGTACCAGATGCGCCAGCGCGCTGGCAAATCGGTAGGACTCAAGGGGCCATGCGAACCGCGCAGCAAGCACGCAAGTTAGGGGCCATCTGTTCGACAGGACCTGTAGGCCCCCATGGCTTGATCCGTTCCGGCACCTATGCTATTGTGTGCATGACACACCCCGTGTGACCAAGGCACACTTTGGCTGCTCAGCAGTGCCGCTGTGCGTGCTCGGCTGTGCGGCGCGCAGATGCACTAGCGCGCCCCCACCGGCCAGTGGAAAGCGAGAATGATCCCATGTCCTCGACCGATACCCCACCGGTGACGCCCACCAGCCTCGACGCGCAGATCGAGCGGCTCAACGAAGCCGCGCGCTGGCTCGAAGAACGCGCGGGCGAAGCCGATGCACGCCACAGCGGCACCTTTATGTTGCCCCCCACCGTCGTGCCCCGCGCCCGCCGCAATTATACGCTCAAGCGCGTGTTCGACTTTCTCGTCTCGCTCATCGCCATCATCCTGCTTTCGCCGATTCTGGCCATCGTGGCGATCATTGTGCGGCTTGACTCCAAAGGCCCATCCCTCTTCAAACAAGAGCGCATCGGCCAAAACGGCAAACCGTTCAAGGTGCTCAAGTTTCGCAGCATGCGGACGGATTCCAATGATGCTGTGCACCGCGCCGCCATCGAAAAATTCATGCAAGGCCAACAGATCGGCGACTCGAACAACGCCTATAAGCTGCAACGCGATCCGCGCATCACGCGCGTGGGCGGCTTCATCCGTGCTTCCAGCCTGGATGAGTTGCCCCAACTGTTCAACATCCTCAAAGGGGATATGAGCTTGGTGGGGCCACGCCCAGCACTGCGCTACGAGGTGGAGCAATATCGCTATCGCCATCGTTATCGCTTGCTGGTCACGCCCGGCCTGACGGGCATCTGGCAGGTGTATGGTCGCAGCAAGGTCGATTTCGAGACGCTGGTATCGATGGATCTGCATTACGTCACTGATGGGAGCATTTGGCTAGACCTGAAGTTGATCGCGCTGACCTTTGGCGTGGTCTTCAAACGCAGCGGCGGCAAATGAGCGCCAGGGTGGGCCACGGCCCACACCCGTCCGCCGCAGGGACATCTGGCACAGGTTGCCCGGAAAAATCCCCGCGAATAGGCGGTGTTACACCCCCTCGCCTAAGCCGTTGCTACACTCGTAAAACTCTTGTATGATAGTCAACATACCATGATGCACGCAGCATTCAGTTCGCTGAATGCGCGTTTGCCATTGTTGACGCAGAGAGAAGCACCACAATCATTAACGCACGGAAAGTTGGTTGCGCGGTCAGCGACAGCGCGGCCACTCGGGAGGTTGTCCATGTCATTGCCGCTCGGTAAAGCGGACGTCGCCACCACACCCACCACGCGCAGACTGTTGCGCTTTGGCCAAATCGGTTATGGCTATTGGGGGCCGCTGATGTTGCGCAATCTGGCCCGCCAGGAAAACGCCGAAGTCGTGCTGTTAGCTGACCTTTCGGAAAAGCGGCTGGCCGATGCCGAACGCAATCACCCTGGTCTGGCTACCACCAACGACACGGCAAAAGTGCTCGATGACCCCCAGATCGATGCCGTCTACATCGCCACACCGCTGGGCACACACTTCGACTTGGCGCGCCAAGCCCTCACGGCGGGCAAACATGTGTTGGTCGAAAAGCCGCTCACAGGGGCCTCGGCTGAGGCCCGTGAATTGATCGCGTTGGCCGCCGAAAAGGAGTTGGTGCTGATGGTTGGCCACACCTTCGAGTATAGCCCCGAGGTCGAATATTTGCGCCAGTTGCACATCTCGGGCGAGTTAGGGCGTACCTATTACATCAATTCCAGTCGGCTGAATCTGGGCATCTTTCGTCGCGACGCGGATGTCATCTGGGACCTCGCGCCCCACGACCTGTCGATGATCAACTACATCATGGGAATGAAGCCCCAAGCGGTCAGCGCGCGGGGAGCCTCGTGCGTGCACGACGGCTTGATCGATGTCGCTTACATCGACTTGAAATACCCTGAAAACATCATCGCCCACGTCCATGTCAGTTGGCTGAACCCCAACAAAGAGCGGCGCTTCACGATTGTTGGCGACCGCCGCATGGTCTGCTATGATGACACGGCTGGCAATGAAAAGATCAAGGTGTATGATCGCGGGGTGGACCGCCCCGATTATGCCTCGACCTTTGGCGAGTTTCAGTTGTCCTATCGTTACGGCGAGATCGTCATCCCCTTCGTGCAGGGCAGCGAGCCGCTGGCCGTCGAATGCCAGCACTTCGCCGAAGCCATTCGCACCGGCAAAGCGCCCCGCAGTGACGGCGAAGTGGGCCTGACGGTCGTGCGCACCCTCGAAGCCGCACACGACTCCATCGCCCAAGGCGGCATCTACATCGACACGAATTTCTGAGAGAGTAGAGGATACACACATCATGGCTGAACGCTTGAAATTAGTGGACCTGCGCCGCCAGTATGGGCCATTGCGCGAAGAGATTTTGGCCGCCCTCGACACGGTGCTGACCGAGATGAACCTGAACCTCGGCCCCAACACCCGTGGATTCGAGCAAGAGTGGGCCGAGTTTTGTGGCACCAAGCATGCCAAGGGTGTCGACAATGGCACCGACGCGCTGCAACTGGCGATGTATGCCTATGGCATCACTGCGGGCGATGAGGTCATCACCCCGGTGAATACCTTCGTCGCCGTGGTCGAGGCCATTCTGGCGGTCGGCGCGACGCCCGTTTTCGTCGATATCAACCCCGACACCTACAATATGGATATCGAGCAGACGCGCGCGGCCATCACCGACCGCACGCGCATGATCGTGCCCGTCCATCTATATGGCATGGCGGCGGATATGGACCCCATCCTCGCGCTGGCCAAGCCCAAGGGCATCATCGTGCTGGAAGACTGCTCACAGGCGCAAGGCGCGCAATATAAGGGCAAGCGCGTCGGTGGCATCGGTGATGCTGCGGCTTTCAGCCTCTACTACACCAAGAATCTGGGCGGCTTCGGCGAGGCGGGCATCTTCACCACGAATGATGACGCCATCGCCCTGAAGGTGGACATGATGCGCCAGCATGGCGCGAACCCCGCCACCCGCTACAAGCATGAGATCCTTGGGTTCAACTCACGCCTGGACGAGATGCAAGCGGCGATCCTACGCATCAAGTTCCGCCACCTGGAAGAATATAACGCGAAGCGCCGCCACTGGGCCGCGCGCTACACCGAGTTGCTGGGCGACGCGGTGGTGACGCCCAAGCGCTTCCCCGGCTATGAGGAAGTGAATTACGTCTACGTCATCCGCACGCCCAACCGCCACGAGGTCAAGGCGAAGCTGCTGGAAGCCGACATCGAGACGGGCATCCACTATCCCATCCCGCTGCATTTGCTGCCGGTGACGGAGCATCTGGGCTATAAAGCGGGGCAGTTCCCCATCAGCGAGCAGTACGCGCAACAGATCCTCTCGCTGCCCCTCTTCCCCGAGTTGACCGATGGCGAGGTCGAACGGGTGGCCGACGCCGTGAAGTCCGCCGTGCGCGATCTGGCACCAGCGCGCTAAGCACCGTTCCTCACTAAAGGGAGGACGAGACAGGCGGGGCGCATCAGCAACGATGCCTACCCGGCGTGTCTCGTCCCTTCTGCTACATTCCACTCACCAAAATGGCTATGTCACCTTTGGACGATCTCTGCTATCATGAATCAGAGCCTCAGTTCTTTGCCTGATTTGGCTCCCTGCCCTCATCATCTCCGTGCTTATCGATAAAAGGACGTTGCGCCATGTCATCATTCGCCATTATTTGTCGCCGCGCAGACCCAGCGAGTCTCGCGCAGGTGGTGCGTGAAGCCAAGGCGCTCATCGGCGCAGGCCACCAGGTGGAGGTCATCGCGCCAGCGTGGCCCACCTTGGCCAGCGAGATGAGCGGCAGCGGCGGGCGCGTGCAGGTGCGCTCACTGGGGGCGGCACCGAGCGCGGGGGCGTCTTTGACGGCGCTCGTGTTTTGGGTGCGGGCGACCGTTGCCATCACAGCGGCCCACCTGGCGCGTCGCTATGGCGGCATCCAGGTGGTGGGCGCGACGGGCGCGTTCGTCTTTACCACCTGGCTGACGCACCTGTTGGG
>JACDGC010000247.1 GCA_013815535.1 Ktedonobacterales bacterium | reverse complement strand
ATGTGGAACAACTGCGCAGCGGCTTCGTGCAGGTCGCCCGCAACAGCCGCGTCATGACCGACCGCATGAACGCCGCCACCCAAGAGGTCGTCGCCACCAGCAACGCCCTCATCGGCTACTTGCTGCAATCGGCGGCAACGGATGCCCAATTTGGTTCACGCGAGCTGCAAGAGCGCCTGGTGAATGCCGAAAAAGGCCTGACCACCCAGGTGGAGCAATTACACGGCTTTCTCAGCCGTTTCAGCGCATAACCCACCCCCACCTCCGCCCGATCCGGGGCAGCGCGTGGGGGTGTCCGCTAACCTTCGCTGACAAAAGGTGAGCGCGATTCCTCGACCAAATAGCCTTGCGCCAGCAGCATCGTGATGACCTGGTCGACATGGGCACGGTTGCGCGTCTCTGCCGTCAGCAACACCTCGACCTGCCCAATGGGCAGCGAGGGCTGGGCGCGGCGATGGCTGACCTCGCGGACATTCACCCCCAGTGCGGCGATGGCCGCCAGCAATTGTTGCAACTCACCCGGGCGGTCATCCAGGCGCGTGTGCAGCCCCACCACCCGGCCCTGGGTGGCCAGTCCATGCTCAATGAAGCGACCCACCAGATTCATGTCGATGTTGCCGCCTGACAGCAGCACCACCACGCGCTTGCCCGCCAACGTCAACAATCCCGGCTTCAGCAACGCGGCGATGCCCACCGCGCCCGCGCCCTCAACCAGCAATTTGCACCGTTCCATCAGCAGCAGAATGGCGCTGCTGGTGGCGTTGTCCTCGACCGTGACGATTTCATCCACATAGTCGCGCATGACGGCAAAGTTCAGGACACCGGGGCGCTTCGTGCTGATGCCATCGGCGATGGTGCTGATTTTGTGCAGGGTGACGATCTCGCCGGATTCCAAGGAACGCCGGGACGAATCAGCCCCGCTGGCCTGAATGCCGATGATACGCACGTCTGGCTTGAGCGATTTCGCGGCGATGGCGATGCCCGAGATCAAGCCGCCGCCGCCGATGGGCACAATGATGGCATCCGCATCAGGCACCGCCTCGATGATCTCGACGCCCAGCGTCCCCTGGCCCGCAATGATCTGGGGATCGTCAAAGGCAGGCACAAAGGTCGCACCAGTCTCTTGTTGCAACTGACAGGCATGGGCATAAGCGTCATCATAGGTCGCGCCGACCTGCACCACCTGCGCGCCATAGCCCTGCGTCGCCCTCACTTTTGCTAGCGGGGCATTTTCAGGCATGACGATGGTGCAGGGAATCGCTGCGGATTGTGCCGCGATGGCGACGCCCTGGGCGTGGTTGCCTGCGGAAGCGGCGATCACCCCACAGTGTCGCTCTTCGTCCGTCAAGCTGGCGATTTTGTTGATGGCCCCGCGAATCTTGAAGGACCCTGAGCGTTGCAAATTTTCCGCTTTGAGGAAGACATCCGCGCCACTCATGGCGCTGAACGTGCGCGAATGCAGCATAGGTGTCTCGCCGATTTGCCCCCGCAAAAATTCACGGGCGTGCCAGATCTCGGCCAGCGTCGGCGCGCCAGGGGGTGGGCTGAGGATGGGGATGCGATGGTTCCCCGAAGCACTGAGGGCATCCAGCGGTGGAACAGTGGGCACATCGTCGGCACCGGGCGTCGTTGCCTTGGGTTTCGTCGCCATCGTGGTCGCCTCCTGAAAGGATGGTGGCAGGCAGAGGCCCGCCAATGAGTTGACGAGGGGATGTGCCCAACGCGTGCCGCTATTGCGGCTTCTGCACGAACATCAGCACAACCAGCGCAATCGCGATGAGCAGATTGAGCGCAGTGAAGATCAACGGCAACGGTGAACGGAGCGCCGCGACCAACGCGGCAGAGGGGCGCGGGGCGCGCGCTTCGGCCTCCACCATCCGGCGGGTGCGGGCGCTGATGGGACCCGCCGCCCCGCCCACGACCACCGCCGCAATGAAGAGCACCAGCGACGCGACGATCCATCCATGGTTGAACGGTTTGCTAAATTCCTGGAACGCCAGGACCAACCCCAAAATCCCCGCAAGCAATGCGCCAGGGATGATCATCAGCAGCGCCACGCGGCTGCTATTCCCCATCACCCGCGCCTTCGCACTGAGGGTGGGGGTGTTGGGCACCTGCAACGTGAAGATGGTGCCCAGCACCACCCCCAACGCGAAATAGATGGCGGTGAGGACGTGCAGCACGTAGAGCACGCCATTTGGGGTAGCATTTGCCAAAACCACGAAGGAGACCTCCCACAATGTGATAGCGAAAGAGGGAAGATGGCGCGCTGCACCCATCCGCAGGCCAAAGAGCATCCATCCATATGATACAACGCACGAGATGGCAGCGGTGACGGAGAAAATCGTAAAAAAGTTATCAATATATCGAGCGCAGTCAGCTTTTTTTCAATTGACCTATACACACACCACCCAGCAGAGCCCATCCATGGCGGTGCCGGGTGGTGGAGTGTCAGCGAGCTAGATCAGATTATCCACCGTTTTGAGCAGGTTAAAGATGTCGAACGGCTTGTAGAGCGGCTGCCAGCGCGGCAATCGTTGCAGCACTGGGTGCCCCGCAATCTGGCGGTCATTCAACGCAGTGGCAACGATGACCGGGGGCATGTCCGCGCCAAATTCATCAGCCAGGGTGTCGAGCACCGTCAGCCCGTTTTGGGCCGACCAGCCCATCACATCGAAGATCAACAGATCCGGGCGTTCCTGACGGATGTAGGCGCAACAGGCATCGCTTTCGCGAAAGAGGCGTGGCTGCCCCCCGTGATGCTCGAAGAGCATTTGATAGAGATCGCGCGTCGCTTTATCGTCTTCCAAAATGGCAATGGTCAGGGATTTCGGCGCGACCAATGTGGTGGGGCGTGATTGCATGGCACTAACCTCCGTGCTGTGAACGTGGTTCTCAGCTGCGATCTACCGTGAGATCCTTCTTCGCATGCTTCCGGAAATGGAACCACAAGGGGTAGCATAACACAGCGCGCAACGAGGTGCAAGAGGGGGTGCCAAGATTTTTTGAGCCGCCGCCAGGGTCAGGGGATGACATCATGGGGCAATTCATACAGTTGCACCGTGCCACAGGTGTCGCAAGCATGCGCGCGCTGGATGCAGCCGCCCTTGCGCACCGTGCCGATCGCGCGCAGGCCGCCATCGCGGCATTTCTCGCAGGGGAGCACGGGCACCAGGGCGCCATCCAGAATAGGCTTGAACGAGCTTCTGGCACGCATCCCGACCACAGCTTTGCCATGAGCATGGCGGAGGGCCGCATTGGCCTGATACCCGCGTTCGAGGCTGGTGACCGATAGCGCTGGTTCGTTTGACGACATACCCTTCGTACTCCTTCACGAATCCCCAAGTCTCGCATCCAGGCGGGGCATCCTTGCCCGTTGCTGAAGCGGGAATCCTTTTCGCATAGCGAGTGCCAGATTCGGGTCAAGCAAGCGTGATGATATAACAGCGCAACAGCCAGCGAGGCCAGAGACGGCGTGTGCGTCCCTGGCCTCGCTCGCTGACTGAAAGATGAGGCAACAAGACGTGTTCCGGTGCCGAAACAGCGTCTCCAATGTTGTATACAGCGTGACCACTCATAACAACATACTTCTATTATCGGCGAGACCACCAAAATAAACAGTACGTCAGGCGCTTTCTTGTTTGGCATCTCTGGGCATTGAGGGGAGGCTGGCGCTCTTGGCGCAGGGGCGCCAGCATGGCCTGCTCTTTGACAGCGTCCACCCTAGCGTGTAAACTGAGGGCAGACGCGCTCTCGCAGGCCACAGCAGCCAGCCAGACCAAAGGGCATGAGCGAGAGCCAGAGGACTTGTGCGATGACCAATCTTGAGGCACTGCGGCAGGGGGCACAGGCGGTTTTTGCGGCGACCAATGCCGCCCGAGAAGTGGCACTGCCCAAATCGCGCGCGGCGGTGCGCCACTGCGCGAATGCCATCCGCGCCATCCACCGAGACGACGAAAATGGCGCGCAGGCCCTCATCGAGCAGGCGCGCGCGCTCATCGACGCCATGCGTGCCGACCTCCGTGACCACCCCAACATCTATTTCGCGGGCTTCGTGGAAGATGCGCAAAAAGAGTTCGCCGAAGCGGGCATTACAGTGGCCTTGATTCGTGGGCGCGACTTGCCCACCCCCGAGGAACTGGGCGTCGAATGGGCGGCCTACCTCAACGGCATGGGTGAGGCAGTTGGTGAACTGCGCCGCCATGTGTTGGATCTGTTGCGACAGGGGCGCTTCGGTGAGTGCGAGGCGCTGTTGGGCGTGATGGATGAGGTGTTTGGCGTGCTGACCGCGCTCGATTTCCCCGACGCCATCACCAATGGGTTGCGCCGCACCACCGACAACGCGCGGGGCATCATCGAACGGACGCGCGGCGATCTGACGAGCGCCGCGCTGAGCGCGCAACTCAGCGCCCAACTCACCCTGGTCGCCGATCTGCTGCGGCACGATGGCCATGGACCCCCAGCAGAGGAGCAAGGCTAGCATGGAACAGGAGCAGTTGGGGATGGCGAAACGCGAGCATGCCCCAGACGTGGACGCGCTCACCGATGAGGCGACCTTCCCCAATCACGATGCTGAGCGCGCCACTGATCCCATTGCCTTTTTTCGCCCCACGGTGACGGCGGCTGAAACCGCCGCCTATGCCAAGACACGGGCCATCCAGGGCGAGCCGCGCTCGATCTTGGTCGCGTGGGCACGCACCGCGCGGCTGGATCTGGCTGTGCTGGCCCTCATTCCCATCACCGTCGCGGGGGCGCTCTTCGCCGCATTTCGGCTGCCCGTGCATGTTGATCGCCTGATCGTGTTGGCAGTGGGCGCGCTGGGGCTGATCAGCGCCGTCAATCTGTTGCGCAACGCGGCAGCCGCCAGCGAGCGGGCGACACCCTTAGAGGTGGTGCGCACCTCGTTGGCGGCACAGGTGGGGGTGGCGATCTTCGTGCTGAGCCTGGTGTGTGGCATCTTCATCGCACGCTGGGCGGGGGGCACGGGCATCACGTTGGGGGTGTTTGGCGTCCTGTTGGCTGCGGGCTATGCCGCCATCGCCCCGACCCTGGGCGCGGTGCCCGGCGAAGAAGTCATCCCCGCGCTGGCCCTGGGGCCGGTGCTCTTCGTGCTGACGCTCGCGACCCAAGCATCGGGCAAGAGCGGCAGTGGCACCACCGTGCCGCTGGCACCCGCCACGGCCCATGCCTTGTGGCAGAGCGAGGTGTTGCTGGCGTTGGCGCTGGGGTGTTTGATGTTGGCGGTGGTGGTGGCGCGGCGGCTGGGTGAGCCCACCCCTGCCAAAGGGCAGACGACTCGCGCCGTGCTGCATCGCCGTGGCATCCGTTTGCTCTTCATTGGGACGCTGGTGGCGGCGTATGTACTGGCGGTGGCAGCGGGCTTGGGCCGTGGCATGCCCCATGCGACGGTGGCGGTGCTGCTGTCGTTACCAGTGGCCATCGTGCCGCTGAGTGGGGCCGTGCTGGCCCGCACGGATGAGGCGCTGGCCGTGATTCGCTTCGGCGCGCGGCGCGTGGCACTGGCCTTTGGTGGCTGGCTGCTGGGGGGGCTCATCATCGGCACTGCCTATTTGCGCCTGTTGGACGTGCTGCATTCGCTGATCAAAAAGTGAGCGCTTGTGGCACCGCACGCCCGCGATGTCGTATGCTTAGGTGAAAAAGGGGTGGGACGGATGGCCGAGACGGAAACTCTGGCAACCCTTCCAGGCGTCATCGAGGTCGAACTGACCGACATGGCAAATGGCGGCGATGCCGTTGGCCGCTACCAAAATCGGGCGGTCTTTGTGAAGGGCGGCATCGCGGGTGAAGTGGTGCAGGCGCAAGTCGTTGAGCAACGACGCGACTATCTGCGCGCCACCGTAACCGAAGTGTTGCGCCCCTCCCCCGACCGCATCCCCATCCTCTACCCCGATCTCGTGGATACTGGCGGGCTGCAATGGCAGCATATCGCGTACCCCGCTCAGCTCGAATGGAAGATGCGCATCGTGCGGTCACTGTTGCAACGGGTGGGGCGCTTCCAGCGGCCCCCAGTGCAGATGACGCTGGGCACACCCCCCGAAGCGAACTATTGGCAGCAACGCACCGTCGCGCAGTTTGCGGTGGACGGTGCTGGCAGCATTGGCTTTCGCCGGACGGCCAGCCATGATGTGCTGGATATGCCCAGTTGCCCCATCGTCCATCCGACGCTCGATGCCATCTATCGCGATGTGCGCCATTGGATGCAAGAACGTTGGGGCGACGAGGTGGGCGA
>JACDGC010000246.1 GCA_013815535.1 Ktedonobacterales bacterium | reverse complement strand
CTGTCACAGGTAATCAACCACGACACAGCTTGATCCAAGGCGCAGAGCCAAATCGCAACAGTCTTGCGGCCATGAATTATGTCGCGGTTTGGCCATGATATTCTACGAGTCACACTTTCCTGCGTGACGCGCCCATCCTCGTGCTGGATGAAGCCCTGGCCCAGATCGATCCTTGGCAGGCCCAGGCGATCCTTGCTGCGCTCGACGCCGAACGGCATGACCGCATCACGCTGGTGATCGCGCATCGGTTGGCGGCGGCCCAATCGGCGGACCGCATCCTGGTCGTGGCTGATGGGCGCATCGCCGACACGGGCACCCACCAGGAATTGCTGGCGCGATGCCCCGTCTATCAACGTCTCGCCGCCGCCGAAATCGTGGAGGAGGAAACCGCATGCGTCGCTTGATGGGGTGGGCCTGGACGGAGCGCGGCTGGCTGATGCTGGCCGTGCTGGCTGGCGTCGTGACGGTGGGCAGTGCCATTGGCCTGATGGGCACTTCGGCATATATCATCGCGGCGGCGGCGCGGCATCCATCAGTGGCGGTGCTTTCCGTCGCGGTGGTCGGGGTGCGCTTCTTTGGCGTGGCGCGCGGTGTGGGCCGCTATGTGGAACGTCTGACTTCCCACGAAGCGACCTTTCGCATTTTGGCGCGGGTGCGCACGTGGTGGTATAGCGCGCTGGAACCGCTGGCCCCGGCGCGCCTCGCTGGCTGGCACACCGGTGATCTGCTGAGCCGCGCGACGGGTGACGTGGATGCCCTGCAATATTTCTTCGCGCGGGGGGTGGCCCCCGTGGCGGTCGCCGTGCTGACCACGGTGGGGTCTGTTGCCTTCCTCTGGCGGTTTAGCACGCCCCTGGCTGTGGGCGTCGGGGGCTTCTTGGTGGTTGCGGGTGGCGCGCTGCCGATGCTGGCCTTTCGCCTGAGCCGTGTGCCGGCGGCGGCGGTGGCGCGGCTGCGCGCGGCCCTGCTTGCCCACGCCGTCGATGGCGTGCAGGGCGCGGCTGAACTGGTCGCCTATGGCCACGAGGCCGTCCATCTGGCCCGTCAGGGGAGCCTGGATCGTGCGTATGCCCAAGCGCAACGCCAACTCACGGCCATCAACGCGGTGAATGCCGCTGGCATGCTCCTGCTGACCAATGGCGCGGTGCTGCTGGTGCTGCTGTGCGCCATTCCGATGGTGGTGGCGCATCGGCTGGATGGTGTGCTGTTGGCTGTGCTGGCGCTGGTCGCGCAGGCGAGCTTCGAGGCTGTGGCGGCCCTTCCCGAAGCCTGGCAGCAAATCGCGGGTGCGCGGGCCGCCAGTGACCGCCTGGCGGCAGTGGTGGCGGCAACGCCCGCTGAGGGTGCGTCGCTTGCCCCCGCGCCCCTACCCATGGATCGGACGTTGCGGGCGCAGCACCTCACCTTTCGCTATGCCCCCGATGGACCGCTGGCCCTGCGTGATATCAGCTTCACCTTGCCGCCCGGTGGCCATCTGGTCTTGGTGGGGCCGAGTGGCGGCGGAAAGTCCACCTTGGGGCGTTTGTTACTGCGCCTTTGGGATGCCCCCGCTGGCGCGTTGACGCTGGGTGGGGCGGATCTCTCGGCGCTTGCCGCCGACGAGGTGCGGAGCTGCTTCGCCGTCATCGAGCAAGACCCCCACATCTTCAACGGCACCGTGCGGCAAAATCTGTTGCTGGCTCGCACTGGCGCGACGGAAGACGAGATCATTGCGGCGGCGCAGCGGGCGCGCCTGCACGAGGTGGTGCTGGGCTTGCCCCAAGGCTATGACACTCCCCTTGGCGAAGGGGGCCAGCGCCTGAGTGATGGTGAGCGCCAACGCATCGCCATCACCCGTGCCATCCTCCGCGACGCCCCGATCTTGCTGCTGGACGAAGCCACGGCCTATCTGGATCTGGCCAATGAGCGTGCCGTGCTGGCGGGGTTGCGCGCGGCGATGCAGGGCCGCACCGTCATTCGCATCACGCATCGGCTCGTGGCGATGGCGGCGGCCACCGAGATTTTGGTGTTGGAGGGTGGCTGCGTCACCGAGCGTGGCACGCACGCGCAATTGGTCGCGCAAGCAGGCCGCTATGCCGAGCTTTGGCATGCGACCCAGACCGCGCAATTGCCAGAAGCGGTGGTCTTGTCGCATTCGTGATATCTTTTCTGGCGTTGTGATGGGGTTGTGTGGCGCGTCGGGCATGCTGTGGCTAGTGGGCAAGTGCCGTTGGCCGCCCCGAGAGGAAGCGTCATATGCATATCTTGGTTCCCCTGGATGGCTCGCCCCTGGCGGAGTTGGCCCTCATCACTGCCGCCGAGACGGCTCAGCGGCTGCCCATGCCCACAACGATCACCTTGTTGCGGGTCATTGACTACCCTGCCGCTGACCTGCGTTTGGAAGCCCTCAACCCTCTGGCATCGGGGCCGATCATCATCGAAGCCGTGCTGGAAGCGGCGCACGATTATCTGCGCGCCGTCAGTCGTCTGCCCAGTTTGGCGGAGTGTGTGGTGCAGCAGGTGGTGATGGTGGGCACCCCCGCATCGACCATCATCGAACAAGCCCAGGTGCATTCGGCTGATCTGATCATCATGACCACCCATGGTCGCACGGGGGTGCTCTTCCGTGCGCTGGGCGGCATCGTGGAAGGCGTGCTGCGTCATACCACTGTCCCCGTTTTGCTCGTGCGCGAGCACCATACGGCGCTCACCCCCACGCACCATGCATTGCAGATTCTGGTGCCGGTGGATGCGAGCGAGTTGGCGGAACGCGCCATCATGGCCGCCGTGCCGCTCGCTCGGGCGCTGGGCGGCAAACTGCTGCTATTGCGCGTGCTGCCCCCCGAGCCGCACCCCATCAAGCGCGATCTTGCCCAACATCATGCTCGGACGCAATTGGCGCAGTGGGATGCAGCGTTGGCGCAACAGCATGTGCCTGTGCAGCATATCGTCCTCTTTGGCGAGGTGCAGGCGCAGATCGCCGCTGCCGCGCAAGCGCACCACGCGACCCTCATCGCCATCGCCACGCATGGGCGCACGGGGGTGGACCGTCTGCTGCATGGCAGCATCACCGAAACGCTCACGCACCACACTATGCTGCCCATTTTGGTCGTGCACGCGGTCGAATCAGCTTCGCTTGCGAAATGAGATGTGCTTGTGCCTGGCGTAGCGTAGTTGTGACGCGATAGTGATATGTGCCAGGCATGCTGAGAGCAGGGTAGCACCCAAACCCCGAAAAAAGGAGACAGCAGATGTCGCAGTTTCTGCAATGGGGCATTGTCCTCATCACTATCCCCAATCTCGTTGTCGTCGGACTTATGATCGTCGTGTTTGCTCTCGGTGTCGCATTCGCATTGCCGCACCCCTCGGATCAATAAGGAGGCTGGTTCGTGGCTACGAATTGGACCCAATCGCTGCGTGAGCGGATTGGGCGTGCATTACCGGCCAAACATCTCTTGCCTGACCAACAGCCCAACTATGTGCGGTCAGTCGTCTATCTGTTTGGCGGGCTGACCATCGGCAGCCTCGCCGTCATTGTCGCCACTGGCGTCGTGCTGGCCATCTTTGGCCCGCAGTGGTGGCACGGCAATGATGTGGGGCATTTCTTCAATAGCCTGCATTTCTGGAGCGTGCAAGCGTTCTTCTTCTTCATGGTCGTGCATCTGTGGGGCATGTTCTTCATGGGGGCTTGGCGTGATGGGCGTGGACGCACCTGGGTGGTGGGTGGCATCGCCTTCCTCGTCAGCATCATCGCGGCCTTCACGGGCTTCCTCTCGCAGAGCAATTTCGATTCACAGTGGATCGGTGCTTCCGCGAAAGATTTGATGAATTCCATCGGTGTCGGTGGCTTCTTCAATGTGCTCAACTTTGGCCAGATGTATAGCTTCCACATCTTCTTGCTGCCAGCGGGCATGGTGGCCTTGGTCGCGCTGCACATCATCATGGTGCGCTTGCGTGGGGTCGTGCGCCCTTACCCCGTCAAGGGTGAAACGCGGGTGGCCTATCATAAAGGCATGACGCAAGAGCAATATTACCAGGGCGTCAAGATGAGTTCGTTCGATCTCGTCCGTGAAGTCACCATCGGCACTGCGGTCGTGCTGGTGCTGGTGCTGGTTTTCGCGGCGGTCTTCTCGTCGCCCGACGAAAAACCGCTGACGCTGCAAAGCGTGGCGCAGAGCGATCCGGCGGGCTTCACCACCGTCGCCCTTGGTGAGCTGGCGGGCACGAGCGACATCGCGGGCTATGGCCAACCATATAACACCGCCAAGGGGGCGACACAGGCGCTCGGGCCTGTCTCATTGCAAGAGCTCGGTGGGGTCACCATCCCCGTCGACACGTCCAAGACGTATGTGCTTGGTCCGCTCGCCACCGTGAAAGACGCTGCCGTGCAGGCCGCCGTGCAGCAATATCAGACGGCCAGCAGCGATCAGCAAACGACCTGGGTGACGAACTACACGGATGCCCTGGGAAAAGCTGATGGAACGCTGGATGCCAACGGCAGCCTGAATCTGGCGACTGGTGAATATGGCCCATTACCCACCATGATGGGCGCGTTGCTCGACATCGGACGCAGTGGGGCATTGGATGGCCTGCTGTTGACGGGCGAGGGCAAATTCTACCAGACTGACTACACCAAGCCGCTGCTCTTCTTGAACGAAGCCGCGCTCCCCGACAAAGCTACTTCGCTCAATCTGGCAGGCGATAACTGGGGCATGATGAATGAAACGGGGGCGTATCCCGGCCAGGCATGGCTGTGGCTCTACACCTTCTGGTATCAGGTGCCGCAAGAACCCTTCACCGGCCCCAATGCCGATGTCGCGGTGGCGGTGATGATGGGCTTGTTGACGATGGTCTTCCTCTTCGTGCCCTACATCCCCGGCCTGAATCGCATTCCGGAGTTGGTGGGGGTGCACCGCTTGATCTGGCGCCAACACTACCGCGCGGTCAACAGCGCCACGAAGACGCCTGCCACCGCCACTGCACCTGCTGTCGTGTAATCGAATCGCGCGTTTCCTGTGTCACGCCGCCGCTGTGGTCGAGTTTACTCCACAGCGGCGGCCTCGTTGTCGGCGGAGCAAGGGAGGACGATGCGAAAGACCGACCCCTGGCCTTCCTGCGAGGTGAACGAGATGGTGCCGTGGTGGCGTTCGACCAAAGCCCGACAGAGATAGAGCCCCAGGCCAGTGCCGCCGATGTTGCGCGCATTCGCGGCACGGGCAAAGCGCGTGAAGACGCGCTCTTGCTCCGCAATGGGAATGCCGATGCCTGGATCGCGCACGCTCAGTTGCACCGTTTCAGCCACCGCGTCGTGATCGATCGTAATCTGGATGGTGCCGCCATCGGGGCTATATTTGATGGCATTGTGCAGCAGGTTCGTGAGGACCTGCTCGAAGCGTAACGGGTCCAGCGGGACCATGAGTGGCTCTTGCTCGGGAGTCAATACCAGCGTGTGGCGTTGGGTGGTCGCTTGCTGGCGCAGCATAACCTGGCGCGTCAGGGCGACGATGTCGTGCGGGGCGAAGTGCAACATCAGTTTACCCGCCTGCAAGCGCGTGACATCCAGCAAGTCGTCGGTGAGGTCCGCTAACCGCGCGGACGATTGATCGATAGCTTCAATCGCTTCCACTTGCCATTCGGCGAGGGCTGGGCCGTGGCCACGCGCGGTCTGCACTTGCAACATATCGGTGAAACCGCGCAGGGCCGCGAGGGGATTGCGCAACTCGTGGGCGGCGATGGCGATGAACTCATCCTTCAAGCGATCCGCTTCTTGCCGGGCGGCCTGCAATTGTGCTTCGAGTTGGGAGCGCTGGGTGGTGTCGCGGATGATGCCAATGACACGCAACCCTTCCTGGGTTTGGAGCGGGCTGAGGCTGATTTCAACCGGAAATTCACTGCCATCTTTGCGGGCGGCGAATAGTGCCAATCCCAACCCCATCGGGCGCAGATGCGGTGTCAGGTAATATCCCATGCGATTGCGGCCATGTTTGCCGCGAAAGCGCTCGGGCAGCAGCGCATCGACCTGCATATTCAGCAGTTCAGCGCGGGAATAGCCAAATGATCGCTCCATTTGTTGATTGACGAAGATGATGTGCCCGTGTTCGTCACTCACCATGACGGCGTCGGGGGCAACTTCGATGAAGAGATGCGTCATTTCAGCAACGAGGTTCGTGTCCATCTCAGTGGGGAACGGAAGGCGCTCAGACGCGTCAAATGGAGGTTGGTGAGATTCCATGACAGTGCGTTCCTTCTTATTAAAACGTTCACCCTACGAG
>JACDGC010000245.1 GCA_013815535.1 Ktedonobacterales bacterium | reverse complement strand
AGCCATGACAGCGGCAGATCGCTCCGCCGCGTGCCAATGCCCCAGCGTGCGCCATTCGCCAGCACGCCCATCACCACGCCACCCAGTGCCCAGGAAAGTACGTTTAGCAGCATCGCTCACGCTCCATACAGGACGATTTCGTAGAGCAAGCCAAAGAGGTGCGCACCGTCGCCCAGCAACTGGCCGATGGGCAAGTCGCCCTTCACCTCGACATGCTGAAAGATGTTGAATTCGACAAAATCGAATTTCTGGCCAGTGCCCTGGAGCGCCGCCGCGAAATGGCGCGATTCGGTGAAGGGCACATAGAGGTCATGGCGGTCATGCAGCAAGAAGATCTTGGCATGGATGTCGGTGAAGACCGTCTGTGGCGACAGATCGCGCAAGAGTTGCTGGATCGGCGGCGTCAGCAGCGCGAAGTTTGCCGCGACGTTCGTGGGGTCGTCGCCCGCCAGCAGATGATAGATCGCGCGCGAGGTCGGGTCAAAGGCTGCCAGCGTCGCGGCGGGCAGTGGCACGATGCCATTCGCGAACGCGCCATTGAAGGCGGTTTGGTCGGCCAACGGCAGCAGGGGCGTCACCGAGTTTGCCAGCACCGCGACGGGCACGTCTTGCGGCTGCCAGGCTTCGCGGTGGTCATCGAAAGTGAGCGCGCGCTGGCCCAGGTCGCGCACCAGATCCGCCGCGTTGAAATAGCCGCCAAAGAGCGCGATGAAAGCGACCTGATCGCGGATGCGCGGGTCCGCCGCCGCGAGGCTGATGGGGCCGTCCCCCGCGCTGAGGCCAACCATGCCCACCGCGTGCGGATTCACCCCCGCGTGGCCACGCAGCAACTGAAACGCCGCCACCACCGCGTCACGGTCACCCGGCGCCAGACGGTAACCCAGCAGGGCGTCAGTGGTGATGGTCATCACCACGATGCCGCTTTCCGCGAAAGAATCGACGAAGTTGACGAACTGGGGCACGGGGCGGTTATCCCCCACGCCTGAGATGATCAACATCGCCTCGCGTCCGCCGGGGACGGGTGGCGCCCCCACCTGGGGCTCAAAGATGTCGAGGTAGCCGGTGCCAGCACTGCCCTGCACAGTGGCGCTGGTGTGACGGATGTCGGCGCGGTTCTGCGTGCTGGTGTCGCCCGCCGCGCCCAACACCGAGACCAGCATCTTGCCGCTGCGCACGACTGCGCGCCCCTGCGGTGCCGCCGCCAAGAAGAGGCCGACGAACGCCAGCACGGTGAAGGTGCCACGTGCCAGCCACATGCCGATGCGGCGCTTGGGCTTTGCTGGGGCCGCCACGGATGGCACGGTGCCCGTCACTTCATCAGGTGGGGTGGGTGCGGCTGTCGTCATGTTTGCTCCCCCAAGTCATACGTTCAATCGCTACGTGCTTCTACAGATAGTATGGTTGAATGGGTGCGTTTCTCTCATGGGCAGCGAAGTTGCTGCGGCATCCGCTTTGACGCGACAGGGCCGCAGCCCCTCTTTCCCCGAGCAAAGACCACAGCGCAGCGATGCGGCGTGGGGCGCTTGTCGCCGCGCCGTGGCCACACGAGCGCTCGCGCTCTTGCTTGCACATCAGGTGCTATGCGATAGTATGGCTAATCGGATGCCTTTCTCTCAGCCGCTTTCACCAAAGGAGCCACACTGATGGCACAGATGCACCCACCCCATGGCCCCAAGGATGGGACGCGCAGCAACGCCGAACGCAAACTCTATCGGGTCTTGCGCGATCTGCCCGCAGACTGGCACGTCATCCATAGCGTTGAACGCTTCGGTAAGGCAGGCAACGGCAAGCTCGTCAAAGGCGAGATCGACTTCTTGGTCATCCATCCCGACTTTGGCATCTTGGTGTTGGAGATAAAGGGTGGGCGCATCACCTATGACGACCAAACGGGGAAATGGATGACCACCGACCGGGAAAACGCGACGCACCCCCTCACACCCGCACCTTTTGAGCAGGTGGATGCCTCGGTACGAGCGCTCAAGACCTTCCTCAAGAACACCCTCAATGTCGAAACAACCGCCTATCCCCTCGCCCGCGCTGTCTGGTTCTATGATGTGGAGTGGCAGCCGCGCGGTTTGCTGCAATTCCCCGATGAATTGATCCTGGATCGGGGGAGCTTGGCTGACGCGCAAGGAGCCATTGAGCGGGCTTTTGCCTATAACGGAATTTCCCAGGAAGCGGATAAGTTGTCACCAGAGGCGATTGGGCGATTGCTCGAACATCTCGTGCCAGATTTTCCGCCGCCGACCTTGAGTGAAGCCATCAGCCTGGATCAACGGTTGATCGACCTGCTGACGCAGGAGCAAAGCGACCGCCTGATCGGCTTGCTGAAAAAGCAGCGCCAGTGCGCCATCCCTGGCGAGGCGGGCACCGGGAAGACCATTCTCGCTTTCGAGACGGCACGACAACTGGCCTTGGCACATTGGCGCACGTTGCTGGTCTGCGTCAATGCCTTTCAAGCGCACTGGCTGAAAGAAAAACAAGATGCCGAATGTGATGTGAACGAAGAGTTCACCATCTGCGACATCGCTGAACTGTGCAGCCAGTACGCGAAACGCGCTGGGCTCAACGATGCGATCAGCGCCGAGCAGGTGGTGGAGGCCAAAGGCCAGAACCACCTGGCGCGGATATTGCAGCGCAGCGTCGAGCGGTTGCAGCGCGCCAACAGACCAGGCGAATGGCAATATGACGCAGTGCTGATCGATGAAGGGCAAGATGTCGAAAAACCGCTGCTCAGCGCCATCAGTCATTTGCTGCGCGACCGCCGCAACGGCTACTTCTGCATCTGGTACGATCCCTATCCGATGCAGAACCCCTTAAAACCGCATGAATACAAGCACCATAGCCATGCAAATACCCATTTGACACCAGTTTTGACGCCAATTCTCATGAATCCTCATTTTCTCTCCTCCCAAACATCAACCCTGCCATGTCTGCTGCCTGTTGTTGCATGCCTGGCATAACGTGCGCATAAATACGCAGAGTAATTCCCACGTTGGCATGTCCCAACATCTCACTTACCACCTTTACATGCACACCACGTCGTAAAAGCAAAGTGGCAGCAGTATGCCGCAAGTCATGAAAATGAATTGCAGGAAGGGCTGCCTTTTTCAGCAGTTGATAAAAGCTACGACCTCGCAAATCGCTCGGCAACATTTTACGGCCAATGCCATTAGGAAACACATAATCATAGGATGCATCCCAATTTGTGCCAGCCAACTTGCGCTCCTGCTCTTGAAGCTCACGATGCTTCTTCAATGCCGCAAGCACATGGACCGGAAGCATAATGCGCCTCTTGGAAGAATTGGACTTAGGATGAGTCACACGAAAGCCCGTAGGCGTATATTGCAAACCATGACTGATATACAATTCGCTCGATTGAAAATCAATATCTTTCCACTCTAAGGCTATCAATTCCCCTTCACGCATACCCGTAGAAAGAACAAGAACATAAAGCGCCTCTAGCCGATTTCCCTTAGCGGCATTTAACAATACTCTTGCTTGCTCCTCAGTAAGAGGTACTCTTTCTTTGGGTTGATACTTGGGAGCCTTAATCATGCTAGCTACGTTGCGAGTAACTAGATTCAATGCGACTGCATCATCCAAAGCCGCTTTAATAACTGTGTGCATGGTATTAGTCGTTGTAGAAGCTAGGCCATCAGCTAGTTTCTGAGCATAAAAAGACTGCAATTGCTGAGCAGTGAGCTTAGCCAAAGAAACATGCCCCAAACCTTTCATGACACGTCTCATATGCGTTCTATACGAGACATAGGAGCTAGGTTCTACTTGACTCTGAACAGTTTCTAACCAAGAGGTCAAATATTGCTTAACCGTTTGGCGACCATCCGCAGGGACAATGCCCTTATCCAAATCAGTCAGCAACTCTCGTAACTTCTTCTCAGCTTCCTTGCCGTTCTTCATGTAGACACTTTTGCGCTTGCCTCCTGGAAGGCTAATACGCACTTCCCACCGACCGTCACCGCGCTCAATAACGCTACCCTGATTGTTAGAACGACGTTTCATGCTCTCCCCCTTATTTGTCAACTTGCATCGCCACCTGACGCGCCACGAATTCGCGCATCGCATCCCACGTAATGCGCCGCGACCCGCAAACCTTGATGCTGGCCAGTTCCCTCCGCTGGATAAGCCGATAGACAAACGCACGGCTGAGCCGTAACAATTGCACCGCCTCATCAACGGTGAATAATAACTGCGAGCCTGGCTGGACTTCTTGCGCTTGCATCCCCGTTCCCCCATCGCCTATGAAGAAGCCGCCCAGCATCTCCACGCTGAGCGGCCCCCGTTGTCGGTCTTATTCCCCCAGTGATTGTCGCTGTGCCTCTTGTTTCTCGGCGAGTTTCTGCATCGACTGGCCAATCCGCACGCTCTTGTCACGCACCGCCGCCCGGAAATCCGTCTCTTTCATCTCGTAATGGTGCGCCGAGCGCTGCCCGATATCGCTGAGCACCCGCTCAATATCCAGCGTCCCCAGCGCGGCATCATCGCCCCCGATGTGCCACGCGGCCCACGATTCGAGGTACCCCATGATGGTCGAGAGGATGCGCCCCTCATGAAAATGCCGTTGTTTGTCGCGCGTCGCCGGTTCCACTTCCCCGACCAGGAACGTCGCCGCTTGCACCACCTGCCAAAAGCGCGAGGTCGGCCACCGCTTGGAATCCTGATGGCCATCGGGGGTCGTGTGGCGCATCCATTCTTGCGTCGAATAGGCCCACATCGCCATCAGCTTGTCCCACAGGTCCTCCATCGTCTCGATGCCCATCTCATGCAGCAGGGCACGCTTGTAGCGCATCTCGACGCGCGTCACCGAGTCCCGTTCATTCCAGCCGTTGCGCCGCCAGATATCGGCAAACCACACTTTGTCAGGACTGTGCTGGCGGATTTCCTTGGGCTTGTCATAGACGCTACAGGCGTGCGCGCTAACCTTGCGGCCAAACTCTAAGGTTTCTTGCTGGCCATAGCGGTGGATGACTTGCAGCCCCGCCGCCGCCCGTTCGCCGTCGCGCTTTTCCCCGACGACGTTGATGATATGGGCATCCTCCACATGCCAGCGCGTGATGCGCGCCCGCGTCACGAAGTCACGCCGCCGCAGGGTATCCATGGCCATTCCCGCCACATCGGCGTAGAGATGGACTTCACTGGGCTGGTAGGTCGTAATGCCCCACGACTGCCAGAGGGCCGCCACCAGGTCCCACGCCGCGAGGTAGCCATGCTGATGTAAGAAGGTGGAAGACAAGCGGGCATGCACAGTGATATCGTTGAAGGCCCCCAACCCCACTTCGATGGCCGCCGCCGGACAATCGAGGTGCCACTGAAACTGCCCCTTGCGCGCCCCATGGGGGGCAATGAACAACCGTTGCCCGTCCAAGCACCACGGCGTTGCCACGCGCGTCTCGCCCTTTTGCCGCCGCGCATCGCGCTCAGCTATCGCCTCGGCTTGCAGTGCCGCCAGCCGTGTTTGCACGTCGGGCAACACCGCGCCGTACCCATTGACTTCCAGGGTATCCACGCTGGCCCCGACCACCTGGTAACAATACTGAAGCGCCGTCATCAGTCGGCCTCCCCTTCCGTCAAGACTTCTTCCTCATCGCACCCTTCTTGTCCATAGTCAGGAATGCAGGCGGCGCAATAGCCGCAATGGTCGCATACATCGCGCTCACTGCCACAGACGACACAGCACCGCCGCGCAGGCGTCGCCCCACCTTGGGGACAGCGCGCGCGCAGTTTGAGGACGTTGGCCGTCATCACATCGATGAGCGACCAATCAAAGCACGATGCCAGCAATGTCAGGTACCAGAGGACATCGCCCAGTTCGCTCAGCAGGGCATCGCGCGTCGCCAGCGGGAGCGCCGCTACCGGGTCGCGCTGATGGAAGAGAGCCTTTTTGAGCAGGTCGGCGACTTCGCCCGCCTCGCCCGTCAAACCGAGCGCTCCCATCACCACCCGTTCCGTGTCTGAGAAGCCCGCCAGTGTCAAGCGCTGGACAAACGTTTCATAGAAGCGTGGCGTCATCACAGATCCTCACTTTTTTCCAGGTGGCACAAACCCACCGCGCCGCTCGCAGGGCGAGCTACACGGTTTTTTTGGCCGTTTGATGTGTCCGGTTTACTCCCCCCGGACAAGGGACATATGTTGGCTGGCTGCGCGGGCGGCACGCACCGAAAACGGGCGGGCGGCGGCTCTGCGGAGCCGCCACCAGCCCACGGCGCGCCGCCCCTGGTGGTTAGTCCTTCCC
>JACDGC010000244.1:5185-6298 GCA_013815535.1 Ktedonobacterales bacterium | reverse complement strand
GTCCATGCCCTGCGGGCAATTCGCGATGGTCTGTTCCATCTCAATCATGCTCCTGTGTGAGGTACCGTTGGCGAAATTGCGCGCGGGCACGACTGACGGCCATCTTCACGGCGTCGGGTGACATGCCCACCAGCGCCCCAATCTCGGCGTAGCTGAACTGTTGCACCTCGCGCAGGATGAGGATGGCACGCGGCTTGGGGGCCAACTCCGCCAAGATCTGCCGCACCTGCTCGCGTTCGACGACATGCCCGGTGGGGTCGCTCATCGCGGGGTCGTGGTCGTCTAGCGTGGCGGTGGGCAGGCGGCGGCGCAGGTTCAGCGCCAGATTCGTCGCCACGCGATAGAGCCATTGGCGGGGTTGGGCATAACCCGCGATGTGCGCGTACCGTTGCCAGGCGCGGGTAAAGGTTTCTTGACAGAGGTCATGTGCGGTTTCGGTATCACCCGTCATCCGCCACAGATACCCCGTCAACTCTGGCTCATAGCGGCGGAAAAATGCCTCGAACTGTCCCGTCGCGGCGTCTGTGCGGGTGCGTGGCGATGGTGCACCATCGCGCCCACGCATGGCAGCCAGCCACCAGCGCGGACGCAGGGGAATAGGCCAAACCAGGCTCATCATCTCTCTCACTCTCGGGCAGCAATTTTCGGGCTTCGCTCTCAAGCACACCGTGCAGACAAAAACGTAACAGTCCCCTATCGCATCTGGCATAGATTTTGTGAGCAGTCGAGCCGGGGGTATGCTCATGCCTGATTATTCGCCAGAAATCGACTATCGCGCGCATCCCGAGCGCTACGCCATCGGGCGTGGTGAGCAGGGTGTCCTGGTCGTGCAGCCCTACAAAGGTGAGTTGCTCCCGTTATGGCGCTACAAAGATGTGCCCAGCGCCACAGCCGCCATCGCTGCCCTGACGCGCAAGTTCGAGGAGTACCGCGCGGCAGGGGACTTGGTGGGGATGGATATGGCGCGCAAATATTTGCAGATGGGCTACACCCGCGCCCGTCGCTACGCCATGCACGCGGGTGGGCGCAAATATCACCCCGATGGCAGCGAACTCCCCTATGAACTCAGTGACCCACGTAAGATCGAGGTCGCCAAACTCTACAAGGTGGCAT
>JACDGC010000244.1:0-5175 GCA_013815535.1 Ktedonobacterales bacterium | reverse complement strand
CCCGTATATCAACAGCACAAGGCGGAACATCGCCGCCGCTATGCCACAACGACCACAGCACCATAAATCGGCCTTGATTGGCTACCCCAGTACTCTCTATGATCTCAGACAATGCATCGTCGCCAACCCGCTCAGCCACCATTCAGCAAAGGAGCCATCATCCATGAACGGCGCTATCGCACGGCAAGGCACCAACATCGTCGCCTTCATCGCGACCCTCGTGGTCAATTATCTCGCAAATGCGCTCCCCATCGGAGGGGTCACCACGGCGCAGATTGCCACCCAATATCCCATCGCGTTCTTACCCGCCAATTTTACATTTGGCATTTGGGGCATCATCTATCTGGGCCTGGCAGCTTTCGTCATACAACAAGCGCGGGCAAACGAGCGCAACGACAGCTATGTGCGCCAATTGGATGTCCTCTTTCCCATCACCTGCCTAGCGAACCTCTCATGGTTGATCGCCTTCCAAAACCGCCAGTTCGCCCTCAGCATGGTGCCGATGTTGGTGCTGCTGGGAACGCTGATCATCATCTACAATCGGCTGGGCATCGGCCAGCGCACCGTTTCAGCCACCAAACGCTGGACGGTGCAGGTGCCATTCAGTCTCTATCTGGGCTGGATCACGGTCGCGACGATTTCCAACGCGACCTATGTGCTCTATGATGCGGGCTGGCACGCCAACGGTGATGTCTGGGCCGCAGTGTTGATGGTGGTGGCGGCGGTGATCACGGGCGGCTTCATCGTGGCACGGCGCGACGTGGCCTATACCCTCGTGATCGTGTGGGCGCTCTTCGGCATCGCCAATCGCCAGTCACATACGCAGGTGGTGGCGACGACCGCCGTGGTGTTGATGGTGGCGCTGCTCGTCGGCTTGGTGGCCGACCTGCTATTGAACCGCCATCCCTCACGACCCGCGCTGGGGTGAGGGCTCCGCGTATTCCTCGCGCAGCGCCACCAGATGCGCGAGGGCACGGTCAACCTGGGCTTGGTGGGCAGAGTCATTCAACCAGCGGCTGACGCCCGAGGGATGGGGAAGGGGCAGCCAGACGCGGCCATCTTGCGCATAACGCGTACCCACGCACTCGCTGAGGGGCTGGTTGCCCAAGAAAGCACGAATGGCCATGCCCCCCACCAGCAACACGACTTTGGGATCGATCAGGCTGAACTCGGCATCCAGCCAAGGGCGACAGAGCGCCAGTTCTGTGGGGGAAGGGGCGCGGTCGCCCTTGCCCGAGCGGGCTTTGCCAGGGAAGCAGCGCGTCAATGCCGTCAGATAGACCCCCGTTCGCAGATAGTTGGGGGGAAAACCCGCGCGCGTCAACCAGCGATCCAGCAGGACGCCACCTGGGCCACCAAAGGGCATGCCACGCTCCACCGAGAGGCGCCCCGGGCCTGGCCAATCAGCATCAACCAGGCATCTGCTGGGCCGCGCCCCCCAGCGATGGGGTTCGCCGTCGCCAATGCCCCAACAGCTACGCAGCGCTGGCACGGGCGCATGGCCTGTTGCAGCGCCGCCAGCGCTGCTGCCCGTTCAGGCAAGCCCAACTGAACCGATTCCTGTTGCATTTCCAAAACCATTGTCTCTCTGCCTCGTGGCGCACCCCCTGGAGGGCATCTCATTCTCCCCTTCTTTTTTTCAACGGGGATAGAGGATCAATTGGGTGCAGCGAAACAGCGCGATGGTCTTACCCGTGGCGGCGTCGCGCACGGTGGCATCCCAGATCTGCGTAGTGCGACCACCATGGGTCAGCGTCGCCGTGCAGGCGACCAGCCCTTCACGTGCCGTGCCCAAGAAGTTGCTCTTCAGTTCAATCGTGGTGAAACTCGTTGCGCCCTCTGGCAGGTTGTCAATGGTGCCATAGCCACAGGTCGTGTCAGCCAGGGCCACCACCGTCGCCGCGTGCAAGAAACCGTTGGGGGCGAGCAACTCGGGGCGCAGCGGCAGTTCAGCTTCGAGCACGCCCGCCGCTACCCGTGTGACGCGGATGCCGATCAATCCTGGCAATTTCCCCTGACCAAACGTATTCCACTCTTCAAGCGTCCTCATCACGCACTCGCTTTCGTCATATTTTTGTCGCTGCATGCCCCGCCCAGCCACGCGTGCTAACCCAGATTTTTCGCATAGACCCATTGCACAGCGTCATCGGCGCGAGTGAAGCCCGCACCATTCAGCGCATCATGCAAAATGAGCAGATCAATGGGGCGCGCCTCCACGATCGAATAGCGGTCGCCCTCCCCAGCGGCGCGGGCGCGCAGATGCAGTGCCAGTTGACTGATGCCTTGGGACGCGCCGTCCAGATAGCGCAAGGCCAACCGCGTCTCGTGCGAATTGAGCGCATACGCGCCCGCAATGACCAACGATTGCACCTGGGCGTGGTCTTCCAGCGTCCACACCTCACCTGCCGACAAAAAGGCTTCGAGGGCGGCATCCGTCAGCGCCGCCGCCCGGTCGCCAGCCAGGTAGAGCCCCCCCGTCAGCGACACCAGATTCGAGCTTTCCAACCAGGCCCACAAACGGTCGAGTTCCTCTGGCCCGGGTTGGCGGATGCGCGGCGCGGCAAAGGCATCAGGCCGTGCCCCCACGACTGGGGCGGCGAAGCGCACATATGACGCCACCTGCGCGAAACCACTGCCCGTCAAGAGGGTGCCCATGGTGGCATCGGCGCTGCCCGCACTGGCCCGCACGCTCACCAACCCGTGCGCCTGCGCCCAGAGCGTGGCCGCGCGCACCAGCGCCGTCGCCAGGCCTCGGTCACGCAGCTCGGGCGCGATGCGCAGCGCCTCCAGCCAGCCTTCATCCGGCGACAACTGCGCGCAATGGATGGCACCGACCACGGCGTCATCCACCGTCGCTACCACCAGGGCGCCAGCCACCTCGTGCAGCCACGCAGCCCAGACATCCGCAATGATTTCATCATCAGGTCCGCTGAGGGACGGCAAAGCCAAGACAGCAGCGAGATCAGTTGCTTGCGCGGAACGGAGCGCGAAAGGGGACATCATGCATGAACCTCAGCAGGTGGGGGAGTGGGCGTGCGGCGGAAGCGACGCCGCGTACGTTGCGCGGCCAACAGGATGCCCGTCATGATGCCTGCGGGCAGCGCCACGGCAACCAGCAGCACCAGCACGAGTTCGACCGAGTTGGCGGGGCCATTCGCCAGCGCGATGCCCAGGCCGCCATCACCCTCGAAACCACGCTGCACCACAAAGCTGAGCACGCCTGGCAGCAATGCGGCAAACGTGACGGGCGGCGTCAACTGCGCCCAGGTCGCCTCGTCCGTTGGCTGCCCTGCGTTGATGTTGCCCACAATAGTAATAGCGAAAGCGAACCAGGCCCCCACCACCACCAGGGCAATGACCGCCGTGCGCCAAAATTCCCCCCGTGGCGTGCCCCGCGCGTTTTGTCGCACAGCGTGCCAGACGAGCACGGGCAAGGCAGCGCCCAGCGCGAAGATGAGCCCCGTCCACGCGATGTCGCTGATGAGCAGGAACCAATTCCACTGTGCCATGGGGGGCGGCATCTGCAAAAAATGCCCGAAATGGTGGATGTCGAGGGGCGCACTGCGCACATGCGCATAGACGAATGGCCACCCCGCGTCATAACTGCCAACGCTGGGGGCTGTGGCGGCGGGGTCAGGCGCGATAACATGCAGACGGCTATCCATCTGGGCAAAGATCGCCGCGAACTCGCTGAGGCCCAGGATCAACCAGCAGGTGGCCCACCAGCGCCACGACCGCCCAGCCAGCCAGCGCCGCAAAGGATTGGTCGTGGTGGGGCGCACCGCCATGGCAGGCGCGGTTCGTTGCATGGCCAAATCCCTCCCTTGTTGGCAATCAACAGAGCATCCAGAGGCATTATTACACATCAGCAAAAATCTTCTTCACAAATCGGCCCCGTGCGTGCTATGCTAAGCAAAAGTTCACTTGAGGTACAGGACACAGGCCAACCTTCACCCCCTCCCCCATACTACCCAATTGACGAGTGGTACGGGATGCCGTCTGCGCCTATAATCTAGAACAGCCGGATAAAAAAGCAGCAGGACATGCTAGGGCCAACACGGGGACATCTGCCCCCCACCCTGGCAGTGCGATACAGCGACCGAGGACGTGAGGGCCGGATAGGTTCACGTGGTGGAAAGCGAGTAATACCGTCTATGTTCCAACGCAAATCTAACGAGCGCGGCGACCGGGGATCGCGCCGCCAGAATGCTATGTCGGATCAGGGACCGCAGCGTCCGACCGGCGGGCAGCGGCCCCCCACCAATGGCGCGACGGATGGCAGCACCCCACCACGCAACAGTGGCAGCAGTTGGCTGGTGCGGCTGTCGCTGCTGGCGCTGGTCATCTTTTTGGGGTATGAGATCGTGCAGATCTATACCACCAACAATAGCCCAGGGCAGCCGACAGCAGTCAAATATAGCGATTTCATCAATCAGGTGAGCCAAAACAACGTCGATAGCGTCACCATCCAGACCGGCACGGTGACGGGCAAGTTCAAGATCGCTACGCCGTATCCCGTGAACTCACAGACAAAAATCGTGAACTTCCAGACCTATGAGCCAGACGGTCAAGATACCTCGCTCGTGCCGCTCTTGCAGCAGCATAATGTGACCATCGATGCGAAACCCGCCGACCAGGGCAACTTTTGGGTATCCCTCCTGATCCAGTTGGTGCCGATCGGCATCATCATCCTGATCATCGTGCTGGTGACGCGGCGTGCTGGGCAAAATCAGCAAAACATCTTCAACTTTGGCCGCAGTCGCGCCAAGTTGATTTTGGAGGATCGCCCCTCCACGACCTTTGCCGATGTCGCGGGCGTCGATGAAGCCAAGCACGACTTGGTGGAAATCGTCGAGTTCCTGCGCACACCCCAGAAGTATCAGCGGCTCGGTGGGCGCATCCCCCGTGGCGTGCTGCTGGTAGGCCCGCCAGGAACGGGCAAGACGTTGCTGGCCCGCGCCGTCGCAGGCGAGGCGCAGGTGCCGTTCTTCTCGATGTCGGGCTCGGAATTCGTCGAGGTGTTGGTCGGCGTCGGTGCCAGCCGTGTGCGCGACCTCTTCGACCAGGCGAAACGCGCCTCGCCCAGCATCATCTTCATCGACGAGATCGATGCGGTTGGTCGCCAGCGTGGTACGAGTCTGACAACCAATGACGAGCGTGAGCAGACCTTGAATC
>JACDGC010000243.1 GCA_013815535.1 Ktedonobacterales bacterium | reverse complement strand
CTCCACCCCAGACTCGATCTGAATCTGGATGTCATCATAGGTCAGTGCGACCTGTGCATCTGCCAGCAGCACGGGGGCGAGCCGCGCCAGATGATCGGGGCGAAAGCGATCATCATCATCTAAGGGGGCAATCAGTTCGCCCGCCGCCACGTGGATGCCCGCGTTGCGCGCCGCCGCCACGCCACGCCCAGGGGTCAGCGTCACAGCACGCACGGGTCGCCCAAAGGTGGCAGCGTAGCGCGCCACCTGCGGTGCGATGGAAACGCCGCCATCATTGATGACCACCAACTCCACCTGTGGATAGGTCTGGGCGGCGACACTCGCCATCGCCTGCCACAGGCGATGCGGACGCCGCACCGTGGGAATGATGACGGAGATGAGCGGGTCGGGCATGCGCGGTCGCACCTTTCAACGCCATGAAGGCTGGGCCGAGTTGCCCCTATGCCCGGCTGAGTTGACTGAGAACGGCAATGCAACGGTCGATCTCTTCCGGGGTGTTGTAGTGCGTCAGTCCCAGGCGCAGCGCCCCACCCGTCGCTTCCAGCCCCAGACGCTCCATCAGTTCCACGGCATAATAGTTGCCATCCCAGGCACAGATGCCCACCTCGGCCAGGGCCTCGGCGAGGGCACGGGGCGTCTGGTCTCGCATGGTCAGTGCAACGGTGGGCACGCGCCGCGTCATATCCGTTGGGTTGGTCAAACCATAGAGCGTCAGGTTGGGAACGAGCGAGAGCGCCGTCAAGAGATAGGCCGACAGGGTGCGCTCATAGGCCAGGATGCTGCCCATGGCAATCTTGAGCGCGCGTCGCCGCCCAGAATAGTCGCTGGCGGCTTCAGGGGTGGGAGCCGCGTGGGTGTTGCCCAACAACGAGAGATAGTCGATGGCCCCCAGCAAACCGGCAAAAAGTTCATGCGGCTGGGTGCCCGTCTCGAACTTGTCGGGCGTCGCATCGCTGGCGGGGCGCACTTTGTATGGGCGCAAGCCCTCCAGCAGGGCCTGCTTGCCATAGACGACGCCGATGTGCGGCCCGAAGACTTTATACGCTGAGAACGCCAGGAAATCGCAGTCCAGTTGGCGCACATCCACAGGGCCATGCGGCACATATTGCACGGCATCGATCCAGCATAGCGCGCCCACGTCATGGGCCCAGTGCACAATCGTGGCGACATCGTTGATCGTCCCGACCGCGTTGGAGGCGTAGCCCACGGCGACCAGTTTGGTGCGGTCATTCATGGCGGCATGCAGCGCATCCATATCTAGCGTGCAAGTCTTGGGGTCGATGTCAATCTGGCGGATGACCAAGCCACGCTCCTCGGCAACGGCGCGCCAGGGGGCGATGTTGGCATCGTGGTCCAGCGTCGTCACGATGATCTCATCGCCCGCCACCAGGGTGCGCCCGAGGGCACGGCTGAGGCTGAAGGTGAGGGTGGTCATGTTCGCGCCAAAGATGACCTCGTGCGCGTCACAGTTCAGCAGGTCAGCGACGGCCAGCCGCGCCTCTTCGATGATCGTGTCGGTGCGCTGGCTGGTGGCGAAGGCTCCATGGGTGTTGGCATTCGCGTAGAGGTAATATTCGGTGGTGGCCTCGATCACCTGCTGGGGCACCTGCGTGCCACCGGGATTGTCGAAGAACACGATGGGATGATTGTTGACCTGTTGCTCGAACGAGGGGAAATAGGCGCGCACCTCAGCGAGGTCGGGCGCGACAGTGGGGATGTAGGGAATGTGCTGCATGCAGCGGGTTCTCACTTCCTGTCGGGTTCGTCCTGCGTATCGTAGCCTATTTAGGACAGCGAGATCAAACCGCTCTGCTATAATATGCCTGAAAGAAACCGACCGCATGTTGGCGGTCGTGACAGGGGCGGCACGTGTTAGAGTTCCTCACCAGCCTGCATCTCTATACCTATTATCAAGTGGTGGTGGTCGGCCTTACCGCGACCGTTTGGGGGGCGATCAGTTGGCGGCGTGAGACGTATACCGATGGCTTGCGCAGCATTCTGTACGTCACGGCGGGGGTGGGCGTGGTGCAGGCCCTCTTGGGGACGATCATATTCCTGGCGGGGTGTCGCCCCACCAACATTTTGCATCTGGTGTATGGCGGCATCATCCTGCTGGCCATCCCCGTCGCGTATGCCTACATCGCCGAAAAGATCGCTAAACGCGATCTGGCGGTGCTGGCGTTCGCGGCCTTTGCCATCTTCGCGGCGGCCTTGCGCGCCTATTCCACTGGCGTCGGGGGTGTTTGCCCAGGCACGTGAAGGGGGTGCGGTGCGCAGCGGCAGCGCCTCATTGCACTTGATCGGGGGATGGCAGGGCGATGGTCACGCCAGTGTTCCACGCCGTGAAGGTGAAGGTTTCATCCGCTTTGGCCGCGATGGCTGTCGTATTCGCCTGGGCATCGCCGCCCGCGTGCAGGACGATCTGGACGGGGTAATAGTTGCTTTTGTTGAACCAGAGATCCTCGGTCACTTTGGCACTGGTGCCAGTGGGCGTCGCCGTGGCCACCGCGCCATTGATCTGCGAAGAAAGATCGGCATGGATGTGATAGGTGGCGTGACCCGCGATGGTTTCATCGCCCACATAGATGGGATTTTGGATGTAGCGATAATCCAAGAACTGGGTGAAGGCGATGCCACCGATGCCATCGCCAGGGGAAGTGGTGGTTTTCGTCCAAGGTTGGTTGGGGTCAGTGCTGCCCAGCCCCGCTGTCTTCAGATAGTACGTCGTGGCGTCTTCGATCACTTCGACAGTCAGCGCGCCACCCAGCGGCGACTGCGCCGAAAGCGCCAGATGCAGCCGCTGGGGCTGCCGCGTCACCTGACCGCTGCCATTCAACGGTGTGGAGAAACCCGCGCCCGCCACAGTGGCCCCCACGGTGCCCGCCACGGTGAAGGTCATATCCTGCGGGTTCGCCGCCTCGGCCCGGCTGAGGATCGCCTTGCCCCGCACCGGATCGTTGGCGGGTGGCGGATTCAAGAGCGCATGGATGAAAAAGGCGGCGGCGACGATGACAGCCAGTGCCGCGATGCCCCCCAGCACGCGCACCAGTCCCCGCCAATCGCGTGGGCGCGGCGCAGCTACGGGCATTTCCCCCACCTGGGCGATAGTGTTTGGTGGTTGCCCCGACGCATCTGACATAGCCAAATCCCTCCCCAACGCTTGCGCTGTGCTGCCCTGACTATATCATGTGGGGTGGGGACCGCGAAGGCCAAGAGGTGCCGGTGCGAGATAATACCACTCGCACACGGCGACCAGAGGGACGCGCGTCATGGCTACCAGAGCAGCGACAGACAGGTGAGGCTGCCATCCATCCGATGAAACTCGCTCATGTCGACTTCGATGACGGTGTCGTAATATTCATGTGCCAGGGTGGCCACCATGGGGAACCCCTTGGCGATGATGACGCCGTCATTGATGGGTAACACGTTCGCCGCGTAACCTTGCTCGCGTGGCAAAACAAAGGTGCGCGCGAAAGAGAAGCGACTTTCCATCTTGCAGAGCGGGTCGCGCAACAGCAAGCGGTCGCGGATGGCGGTCATGCCCGTCTTCAGATGCAACACCCCATTGATGGGCACGCCCGTCACGCTCAGCGACGGATCAATTTCACGGAGCCGCGCCGTCAACCGCTTCAGCCCCATATGGTTGGTGCGGCGCGACTGCCCCACCAGCACATTGGTGCCACAGCGCAAGACATCGCCGCCATCCATCCGCACGTCTTCGCCGCCGCCGAGTTCCACCGTGGGCATGAACGCCGCCAGCGTCTCGCGGATGGCCCCCACTTCGCCCGAACGCGAACGCGCCGCAGGCCGCGTGATGATGGCGACCCCATTATAAATGACCGCTGGGTCTTCCACGAAGCAGCTATCAGGGTAGGCCTCGTCGGCATCCAGCACGGTGACCGCCACCCCTAATTGACGGAGGGCGGCGACATACGTGGCGTGCTGTTCACGGGCCAGCGCCACATCGGGTTGCCCCAGGTTTTGGGTGGTGATGCCCCGCGCCATTGAGCGGGCAGGAGTGCGAACGATGGCTTGTGTTGCGAGCATGTGGCTCCCCTTCATCCGCGCCGTCACGGCGACGACACAGCGACTGATGTTATGGTAAGTATAGAGGAGAGCGAACGAGGCACCTATGGGCAGTTTGCACAAACGCACTACTACTTCGTCCCAATGGGTTATGCTGCAAGGGACATCCACTGAAAGAAGTCCCCATGATCACCTTTGCTGAACTCACTGAGCACCCCGAGCGGCTGACCGATGGCATGCGCTCGCCCATGCTGCACGCTGATGGCACCATGACGCTGCTGTGGGAGGGCATGCCCCCCGCTGGCCCGCTCTATTACCAGGGCGAATGGATGGCGCAGCCCGCGCCGCTGACCTATCTGGAGGAATGCGACATCTGGGGGGCGGATTTCACCGCGCCGCCCTTGCCACCGACAGTGTGTTCATGGTTGCGCGTCGGCGAGGATGCGACATTCTTGCACACGTCGCGGCCATCGTGGCGACACCAAGCGGAACTGCGCGGGCCAGCCTTACCCCCCTTGCCGGAGCCGGGGATGGCGCGCTCGTCGCTTTTCGCTGAGGTGCGGCTCCCCACGCCACACCTCGCGACGGCGACGCGCCGCCTGCGCCTCTTCGCGCCGGGCGCGACCTATCGTGATGCGCTGTATGTGTTGGATGGCGAACGTTTTGCCGGACCGACATTGGACTTCCCTGCGGCGACCGATGCGCTGGGGCAGTTGGGGGCCGCGCGCCCGACCCTCATCGTCGCGGTGGATGGCGGCGGCGCGAACCGCGCGGTGGAGTTCCTGCGCACGGGCGCATTGAATGCCGCCGCGCGGGCGTGGTTCACTGGTGCGCTGGTGCCGTATATAGCGGAGACATATGGGGCGCAACGCCATTGGCTCATGGGGGCATCATATGAAGCCGCGTTTGCCTTGCAATTGCTGCTGGCCCCAGCCAGTCGCTTCGCGGGGGGCATATGCTGCTCAGCCTGGCACGCGGGCGGATATGGCGAGATCGTCACGCTGGCAGAGCAATGGTCAGGAGATGGACGCATCTTCCTGAGCCATGGCGACTTCGGCTTTGGCGAAAGCGCGAATCTGGCCCATGCACGCGCCCTGACGGAGATTTTGCGGCGACGTGGGCAAGGGGTGCGCTATCACGAAGCGCCTGGCAATGGGCACATCCATGCCAGTTGGAGCCGGATAGTGCCGCTGGGGCTGCGCTGGCTCTTTGCTGATGTGGCAACCGGAGGCAGTGTGGAATAGCCCTGTGCCCCACCCCATCCGCAGACAAAGGGGGGCACTGGGCCGCGCCGCGCGTGGGACGCTTAATTCAGAAACGACAGGGAATCCATGATCGGCTGGAAGTAGGTGTTGCCATCGCTCGACGACGAAACCGTCGGTGCGATGGTGAAGATCATGAAGGTCTTGCCATTGTGATCCTGGCCCAGTTCGGTGATGGTGGAGGCGACGCCATTGAAGGTCGCCGTGCCTTGGATGCCCTGCCAGGTGCCCGAGGTGAAGGTGGCAGACGAGGTGGTGCTGCCCATCGAGATGTCCGTCGCCTTAGCACCGGTCAGGAACGCCTTCGCCAGCGTGCCATAATTGGCGGAGTCAATCTGTGTATCCAGCGGCCCAGTGATGAACATATCTTTGCCATCAGCGGAGATGAACATCATCGCGCCCGTCGTATTTTCCGCCGTGATGGGGCTGGGCGACCAGGCAGTGGGATATTTGAGGGCATAGACGCCATCAGGGCTAGTGAAATCGGCGTTGGCCGTGGTGGGGGCCGTGGTGGCCGCCGCGCCAGTGGTGCTATCGGTCTTGGCCGCACTGTTCGCCGAAGAGGCACTGCCGCCGCAAGCCGCCAGCAACAGCGTGCAGGCCAGGCCACCCAGGGCCACGAATGCAGCGAGGCAACGATTGGTCTTCACAAAAAAGCTCCTTATTCATGCGCGGAAGGTTCTCGTCCGTGGGGGGCGCTTCCGGTCTGAGCGGTCTTCATCTCACGCTCTGTAGTGTCATATCGGCACAGTGGGCGGCCAGCATGAGCGCCTGTGGTATGCTGATGGGCGAAAACATCACTAGGACGGTTAGCACTTTCATGAGTGAAATGCAGGATATCATTTGGGGACGGCACCCGGTCGAAGAGGCCATGGAGGTTGGCGGGCGGGTGCGGCGCATCATGGTCGCCTTGGGGGCGCGTGAATATGGGCTGGCCGAGTTGCTGGACCTCGCCCAGAAATTGCATGTGGTGGTCGAACAGGTGCCCCGCGAACGGCTGGACCAACTGACGCGCAACGCGAATCATCAGGGCGTCATCGCCCTGGTGAAGCCGTGGAA
>JACDGC010000242.1 GCA_013815535.1 Ktedonobacterales bacterium | reverse complement strand
CTACAAGGCCAGCCACTAATCGAAACGAAAGGACGAGACACGAAGGCGGCGAAGGGGAAGATGACCACGAACTTTATCGGGTGGTTTTCGCCTGCCTGCTCTTCGTGTCTCGTCCCACGAGAAACGGGGCACATGACATGCTCTTCCACTCGCCGACCATCATGCCCACGGGCGGGCTCGTGGGCGCGCTCCTCTTTGGCGCGGTTTTTGTGGCCGCCTGGGCATCCTTTGGGTTGCGCATTCGCCATCTGGTGGGTTTGCTGCGGCTGGGGCAGCCGGAGAATCGGCTGGATCATCTGCCGGAGCGCATTGGTTTTTTCTTGCGGGGCGTGCTCGGCCAGAGCGGCGTCCTGCGTAACCCCATCCCTGGGTTGGCGCACTTTTTCACGTTTTGGGGCTTCATCGTCATCCAATTGGGGGCGCTGAACCTGTGGGCGAATGGCTTCAACTTTTCGCTGCCGCTGGTCAACACGCCCGTCTACAGCGTCATCCTTGATGCGTTTTTGGTTTTCGTGACGGTGGCTTTGGCGATCTTTGCTTATCGCCGTGTGGTGCTGCGCCCCAAAGAGTTGCAGAGTCAGACGCATAAGGCAACAGATGGCTTGATCATCCTGGGGCTGATCTTTCTGGTGATCTTCACGCTGGTGGGCGTTGAAACCTTCAACTATGTTGCCACGAGTGGGGCGGACACGACGCCACTGGGGAGCTTCTTTGGGCACGCCGTCAGCGGCCTTTCGGTGGGCAGCGCGACGGTGCTCTATCGCGCGTTCTGGTGGGCGCACATCTTCACCGTGCTGGGGTTCTTAGTCTACATCCCGCAGTCGAAACATCTGCACTTATTGGCAACGCCTTTCAATGTGTTCTTCCAGCGTTCCGAGGAACAGCCGAAGGGGGCCTTGCCGCTGATCCCCGACATCGAAGGACGCTTCGAGCGTGAAGAAAACGTGGGCGTGTCAAAGGTGAATCAGTTCACCTGGAAGCAACTGCTGGATGGCTATGCCTGCACCGAGTGCGGGCGTTGCAACGCGGTGTGCCCGGCGCTGGCGACGGGCAAGCCATTGTGGCCGAAAGAGATCATCATCGGCGTCAAAGAGCAATTGTTTTCTGAAGGCGGCCTGATGTTGGCGGGGCAATACACCGATGCCGCCGATGAGCGGCGCATTCCCCTGGTTGGTGGGCGCATTCAGGATGAAACGCTGTGGAGTTGCACCAACTGTGGCGCTTGCGTCGAAGCCTGCCCGGTCAACATCGACCACGTGACGAAGATCGACGACATGCGTCGCCATCTGGTGATGGAAGAGGAAGGCCGCTTCCCCAAAGAGGTGGCGCCGCTTTTTACCAACCTGGAGCGCAATGGCAACCCCTGGCAGATCCGCAATGATACGCGCGCGGACTGGGCGCGCGATATGGGGGTGAAGCTGCTGAGCGACGACCCGGAATGCGAGATCCTCTATTGGGTTGGCTGCATGGGGTCCTTCGATCAGCGCAACCGCAAGGTGGCGACGGCTTTTGCCAAAGTGTTGCAGGCGGCGAAGGTCGATTTCGCCATCCTGGGGCCAGAGGAAAGCTGCACGGGCGATCCGGCACGGCGCATCGGCAACGAATATCTGTGGCAGACGCTGGCGCAGCAAAACATCGAGACGCTGAATGGCTATGGCTTCAATCGCCGTTTGAACGCGGTGAATGGCGATGGCACCACGGCGGTGATCGCCCCGGTGACGCGGGCAGCGAAGCGGCGCATCATCCTGGCGACGTGCCCGCACTGCTTCAACACCATCAAGAACGAGTATCCCGAACTGGGCGGCGATTACACGGTGATGCACCACACGCAGTACATCAGTCTGCTGATCGAGACGGGCAAACTGCAACTGCCGCCGAACTTTGATCGCCGCAAGCTGACGTATCATGATCCCTGTTTCGTCGGGCGCTGGAACGGCGTCTATGATGAGCCGCGCAAGGTGCTGAACGTGCTGAACACCGATGGCATCACCGAGATGCCGCGCAACCGCAACAAGAGCTTTTGCTGCGGCGGCGGTGGTGGGCGCGTGTGGATGGAAGAAAAGACTGGCACGCGCGTCAACCACGCCCGCGTGCAAGAGGCCATCGACACGGGCGCGGATGCGATGGCGGCGGCGTGCCCCTTCTGCATCACGATGTTCGAGGATGGCATCACGGCCAAGGGCAAGGCGGAGGACTTCAAAGTCGAGGACCTGGCCGAGATGATCGCCCGCGCGCTGGATGAGGCCAAGGCAGGAGCGATCGATCCGGTGCTGGCGGAGTAGCACGCCTAGGGTTTACCCGTCGCGCTGCATTCGCGTTTCATCAGTGGTTGTGCTATACTGAGGGTAGCAAAAGTTTCAGCATGTGGGACATGTCAGCGAAGCGCTGCGCGACAGCAAGGGGTGGTCATCGGCTGAGAGCCACCCTCCGTGCCAGCATCGTCTGATACCACCCACGGGATAGCGCGCCAACCCCATGCGGCAGTAACGCGCTACGGTCGCCCCGTTATCGGCAGCAATGAGCGTCCTGGTGCCATGTGTGCCTGGGCGGAATGTGGGTGGAACCACGCGGCGACCAAGCATCACTCGGTCCCTCGCGTCCCAGTGTGGACACGAGGGCTTTTTATTGGCCAAATCGGGATGCTGAGCGTGCCAGGGGCGTGGTTCGGCATTCCCGCAAGCTGAAAGGCAGGAAGACACATGCCAGAAGATGTTGCGCAGGAATTTCGCGCATCGGTGAGTTATACGCCGCTCCAACGGATGCGTCACTCGACGGCGCACGTGATGGCTGAGGCGATCCAGGATCTGTTTCCGGGGGCGAAATTCGCCATCGGCCCAGCGATTGAAGACGGTTTCTATTATGACATGGAGTTGCCGCGCACGCTGACGCCGGATGACTTCCCGGCCATCGAGGCGCGGATGGCGGAGAGCGTCGCCAAGAAGCATGCTTTCACGCAGACGAAGTGGCCGCGCGAGCAAGCGCTGGCCTATTTCCGCGAGCGCGACCAGCCCTATAAGGTCGAGATCATTTCGGACCTGCCCGATGCCGAGGTGGGCATCTATCAGCAGGGGCCATTCCTCGATCTGTGTCGTGGTCCACATGTGGAAAATACGGGGCAGATTGGCCCATTCAAGCTGATGCGCGTGGCGGGGGCCTATTGGCGCGGCGACGAGAAGCGCCCGATGCTGCAACGGCTCTATGGGACGGCGTGGTTCACGCAGGAAGAATTGGACAAGTATCAATGGCAGCTTGAAGAAGCGAAGAAGCGCGACCACCGCAAGCTGGGCAAAGAACTGAACCTCTTTACGTTCAGCGAGGACATCGGGCCGGGCATCCCACTCTTCTTGCCGAGGGGTGAGATGTTGCGGCACCTGATGGAGTCGTATGTGCGAGATGTGCAAGAGCGCCATGGCTATCAGCACGTGTGGACGGGCAATGTGGGTCGGGTGCGCCTCTATAAACAGTCGCAGCATTGGTTCCACTATCGCGACTCGATGTTCCCGAAGATGCAGGAAGACCGCGATCTGAAGGAGGGTGAGACGCCGGAGGAGGCCGAGGACAACAGCTTCGAGTTGAAGCCGATGAATTGTCCTTCGCATATTACGCTCTATAATTCGCAGCGTCACAGCTATCGCGAGTTGCCCATTCGCTATGCGGAGTTCGCCACGCTCTATCGTTATGAGAAGCAGGGGGAACTGTCGGGTCTGACGCGGGTGCGTTCGCTGACGCAAGATGACTCACACATCTTCCTGCGGCCCGATCAGGTGCAAGATGAGTTTGGGCGCATCGTGGATCTGGTTCGTGAGATCTTGGGCACGTATGGCCTGACGGATTATAGCGTGCGCCTGTCGCTGCCGGATCTTTCGGATCGGGAGAAGTATCATGGCAACTTCGAAATCTGGGAGCGCGCGGTGAGCGATCTGCGGGCGGCACTAGACTCGAAGGGGATGGCCTACAACGCCGCCGAGGGCGAAGCGGCCTTCTATGGCCCGAAGATGGACCTGATGGCCCGCGACGCGCTGGGCCGCGAGTGGCAGCTTTCCACGATTCAGCTGGACCTGTTTCAGCCCGAGAACTTTGGGATGGAGTACGTCGGGGAGGATGGCCAGCCACATCGCCCGGTCATCATTCACCGAGCGATCATGGGGTCGACGGAGCGTTTCTTGGGGGTGCTGATCGAGCATTATGGGGGCAATTTCCCGCTGTGGTTGGCACCTGTGCAGGCGATGATCATCCCCATCGCGGATCGCCACCTGCCCTATGCCGAGCAGGTCGCGGATCGGCTGCGCAAGGCGGGTCTGCGCGTGGAAGTGGATGCCCGCTCTGACCGCATGAATGCCAAGGTGCGTGATGCGCAGATGCAAAAGATCCCCTATATGCTGGTGGTTGGCGACAAGGAAGCCGAGGCGGAAGCCGTCAGCCTGCGCCTGCGCTCGAATGAGAACATCGGCGCCGTGCCGCTGACGCTGTTCTTGGAACGCGCCATGGATCTGAGCCGCGAACGCAGCCAGGCATTGTGGGTGACGGAGGCTCCGGTGGGGGAGTAAGCAGTCCACATGGTTGGGGGTGGTGTGCTTTGGCGCACCACCCTTTTTTCGTAGTGGCTGGCACGGTGGCGGTTAAGCCGTTGCCGGTTTGGGATGGGTCATGTAGAAAGAGGTTGAAAAGATCGTGTTTGGGAGAAAGCTTTCATGGTGTTGCAAGACAAAGTTGCGGTGATCTATGGGGCAGGTGGCTCCATTGGGGGGGCCGTGGCGCGTGCCTTTGCGGATGCGGGAGCCAGGGTGTTCCTCGCTGGCCGTACTATCAGTGCGCTCGAAAAAGTCGCTGAGGCGATTCGCGCCAATGGTGGCACAGTTGCCACCACCGTCGTCGATGCTCTGGATGAACACGCGGTCGATGCCTTTGCCGATGCAGTGGTTGAGCAAGCGGGAGCTATCGACATTTCCTTCAACCTGATCGCGTTTGGCGATGTTCAGCAGCCACTGATGGACATCGCAGTTGGGGACTTTCTGCAACCCATCACGCACGCCATGCGCACCCAATTCTTGACGACACGGGCCGCTGCTCGCCATATGATCATGCGTGGCTCTGGGGTGATCCTGGCATTTGGGGGGTCTGGTCCCCACACGCAGGCTGGGCTGGGTGGCCTCAAAATTGCCCTTGATGCGCTGGAGGGGTTGCGCCGCCAGTGGGCGTGTGAACTGGGGCCGCACGGCATTCGTGTCGTCACGCTCAAAACTGGGGGTATCCCTGAATCCATTGATGCCAGCATGCCGCTGCGCGCCGAAATCACCAAAGATATCGAGCAGGCATCCCTATTGAAGCGCGCGGCAACGCTGGCTGACGTTGGCAATGTGGCGGTCTTCGTGGCCTCGGATCAAGCGCGGACGATGACCGCCTCAACCGTGAATATCTCATGTGGCGCGCTCATGGACTATTGACCCATAGGGGGCCTCGTGTGCCACCTCGTCGCGCACCCCATAAAAGTACCAAGGACTTATTGCTCTCTTGCGTATTTAGAATATGTGTTCTATACTCTGTGCAGAGGGTCGGTGAGGACATTCCACGCTGGCCGGAGTGTTCGCGCCGACCCTCTCACCATGAAACCCCAACATGGTGTGGCGCTATGGTGCCTCCTCGCCATGGCGTGCCGGGGGGGTTGTGACCTCAGCACAACGACCCCGGCGCGGAGCAATCGCCCGGAACCACTCTCCAAAAATCTCGCGTTCCCCCTACCCGAGATCAACGCTTACTAATATAGTAGTGGCCGTTGAGTGCATATGCAACTAATGTGCGTGCTCCTATTGGGCCAACCTATGCATCAGGTGGGTTGGGATGGTTGTCCAGGGCGTGACGTTCGGGAGCGTCCGCAGGGAGCACGCCCCAAGGGACTGGGGGTAGTGGAGCGGGGCTATGGCCCCCCACCAGCGGCTGCGTCAGCGCACGCCCTGCATAGCTGAAGGTGAGCTGGCGGGTGGGGATGGGCTCATCAGCCCAGGGTGCATTTGCGGGCAGCTTGCTGAGGCGCTGCCAGCGTTGTTCAATGGCGGGGTGCGACATGGATGCGCGTTTGCTGTCGAACCTTAACTGCTGGTTCATATTCGCTAGGGCGACCATCAACGCGATGGGATCGCCCGTCAGATAGGCGCTGGTGCTATCGCACGCGAACTCGATGCGATGGTGGATGGCGCGCACACTGACCACCACGAGAAGGCCAAAGAATGCCAGGACAGGCGGGGAGCGGAGCACCTGCCAAATGAGGCCAAGTGGTTGCAGTTGTGGCAGCAACAATATTCCCATAATAGCGAATGCGCCCCGTTGGAACAAGGTTGCGCAGGTGCGGCTC
>JACDGC010000241.1 GCA_013815535.1 Ktedonobacterales bacterium | reverse complement strand
AGTTTCGGTGATCATCATTCAAGAGACGAGGTGCAGTATGCAACGTAATCGTTCGAACAGGCGCATGCCAATTTGACAGCCTTCTTGTAAGGAGGGGATCAGCAGTTCAATCCTGTTCCCGGCTCCGCATCAATGCTCGTATCAGAGGTCATCCGATACGAGCATTTTCTATCTGACAGCCAATTTGACGGCCACCCAATTTCGACCAATAGTTGTACACAAAGCTGCGTTCGCCGCCGATTTCCGCTTTTCATGTCTCCTAAGCGAAAGTCCTTCTAAAGGAGAACAGAGTCAGAGAAATCTGTCCACCATGAAGAGGATGAATTGTGATGAGAGTGATGTAGCCAACTCCATACCCGCATCGCATGTGCTGCAAGCACCAACGAATGAAGACATCGAACAACAGTACCTCTGTGCTGAGTTCAGAGAGAACCAACGATCCACAGGAGACAACATGGATAACCGATGGTCGGCTGCACTGTGGCGACAATTTGGCGCAGCAATTGATATGCTTGAAAATGCTCTCCTTGCTTGCCCATCCGCGAGTTGGGAGCAGCGGCTCTGGTATGCGACGCCAGCAATGTCCGCAGAATTCTGGTATCTTACCTTTCACACCCTGCACTGGCTTGACTTTTTTCTCACCGGCTCAGTTGAGGGGTTTACTCCTCCCTCCCCATTCAATGAGCGCGAGCCAGGGACTTATCCCAAACGGCCGTACACGAAAGCAGAGTTACAGCAGTATCTGTGGTATCTCCGAAAGAAGTGCCAGACAACGATTGTCGAGTTGTCAGAGGAGACCGCAGGGCGACCATTTGAATTCCCGTGGGATAAAGGCAACCCCATCAGTTATTGGGAACTGCTCCTCTACACGATGCGTCATACGCAAGAGCATGCGGCTCAATTGAGCTTGTTCCTGGGACAAAACGCCACCGATCACGAGGCGATGGATGCCGCGCTCGATTGGGTTTCTCAGGCTAAACAGGATCATCCCAGCGAATAAGCGTGGAGCAAACGGGCGTCATGGAGTAGAGGAGCCAGAGGCGTGAGAAGAATAGACAAGATGACCGCACGCCGAGGTACCCTTCTTTGGCTCGGTTTGCTGTCTTGGTAGCCTATCTTCACTTCCCTGCCCTCAACTCAGTAAGGGCAAATCCTAGAATTGTAACTCGTACTCCGCCGCTATAATTTAGGATGAAGTAGGCCGCCAATGGCCTACTTCATCCTAAAACCAACGTCTCCCCCTCATGCTTGACAGGCTCCGCTGCCAGGCTCTATGCTGTGGGTAACTTCTGTGTAATTCGTACGTCCATCGGAAAAGGGAGTGGAGCATGGCACGCCGCACTCCCTTGGTGCGCGATGGTTGGTTATATGAATACCGAGAAACAGCCTATCCCGGCAAACCTACTCTGGTCGAGTCGGTTGATTGGTTTGCCTGGTTAGCGAGCCACCACGCTTTTCGCGTCGAGTCCCCGACGGGCGCGTTTCTCGCGCGTAAAGAACGGCGAGCGGGGGGCTGGTACTGGTACGCATATCGCCGCCTAGCGGGGCGATTGCACACGGCCTATCTTGGCCTCGCGGCGGAAATCTCGGCGGCACGCTTGCAAGCCATTATGGAGCTGTTGGCCAGCGACGCCGCTTCCCTTCCCACCGTGTGGGAAGGTCCCAAACACGTCGCTTCCCCCGAATTGGCGGATGTTACCGTACCGTATGCGCTGCCCCGCCCCCTCACTGCCCTCCTAGGTCGCACCCAAGAACTCGCTACGGCAACAGCACTCGTTTTACGCCCAGATGTCCAACTCGTGAGCATGGTGGGCACCGCTGGTGTCGGGAAAACCCGCCTGGCGTGCCAGGTGGCCGCCGACCTCCAAGGACAATTTGTCGATGGTGTCTACTTTGTCGCCTTGGCCGCAGTACACGAGCCAGCGCAGGTGGCAGAAGCCGTGGCGCAAACCGTAGGACTGAGCATGCAAGGCAAGCAACCTCCCCTTGAGCGGTTGAAGACCGCGCTCCGCGAGAAGCAGTGCTTACTGCTGCTCGATAATTTCGAGCAGGTGATCGACGCGGCCCCAGTGCTTGCGGAGTTGCTCGCCGCCTGCCCAACTGTGAAACTGTTGGTAACCAGCCGTGAGGTTTTGCATCTGCAAGCGGAACAGCAATTCAGCGTCCCGCCGCTCGCGCTGCCGGATCGTCGACAGATGCCCAACGTCGAGACGGTCGCGCGTGTTGCATCGGTCGCGCTCTTCGTGCAACGGGCACAAGCACACTCCCCCAATTTTCAGTTGACGGCGAACAACGTCGCTGCCATCACTGAGATCTGCCGCCGCCTGGATGGCGTGCCGCTGGCGATTGAATTAGCTGCCGCACGAATCAAGCTCTTTGCGCCGCAAGCGTTGCTCGACCGTTTGACGCAACGCTTGCCGATGTTGACCGACGGCGCACACGATCTGCCTGAACGCCAGCGATCCCTGCGGCGAACCATCGAATGGAGTTATGTGCTGCTGTCGCCCGCAGAACAGCACCTCTTGCAGCATTTAGCGGTCTTTGCGGGGGGATGCCAAATGGCCGCAGCGGAGGCCCTGTGCGAAATGGCTGGTGACGCCACCCTCCCAACCTTGGCGGGAATCACCGCGCTGATTGATAAAAGCCTGTTGTACTGCACCCAGCAAGATGCGGGCGAGCCACGGCTAGCCATGCTCGAAACCATTCGTGAATACGCGCTGGAGTGCCTGACCGCCAGCGGCGCGGGGGATGCCGCCCGTTGGGCGCATGCCCGCTATTACCTCGCTCTGGCCGAGGAAGCCCATACAGCCCTATCCGCCGTGCAACCCGATCAGACCTGGTTCGTGCGTCTGCACCGCGAGGAAGCAAACCTGCGGACTGCGATGGAGTGGTTGCTGGAGCAGGGTGAGCGGGGGGGCAGCATGGAACCCGCCCTCCGTCTGGGGGGCGCGTTAGAGCGGTATTGGCTCCCGCACGGATTTGGTGCGGTGGAGGTACAAACCATGCAGCGCGCCTTGCAAGGACGCGCGACCGCATCGCCGACCGTCCAAGCCAAGGCACTCTTTAGCGCCGGGCATCTGGCGTACAGCGCGAATGATATCACTGGAACGCAGACCATCGCCCAAGAACTTTATGTGCATTGCCAAGCGCAGGGCGATCAACGGGGGCGTGCGCGTGCGCTGTATCTGCTAGGCAGTGTCGCCTTGATTCAGCACGAGGTGCGTGAGGCCTTTCGTTGTTACGAAGAAGGTTTGGCCTTGCGGCGTGCAGCCAATGCTACCGAAGGGATAGCCTGGTCGCTCTTAGATCTGGGGAATGCCGCGCGGGCCATTGGTGAGTACGCCCGTGCCCAGGCCTACCTCGATGAGAGTCTGGCCCGCTTTCACCAGATCCACCATGCGCTTGGTCCTGCCAGGGTGCTGGATCTGTTGGGTCAGCTCCACTTTGAGCAAGGGCATTTTCATCAAGCGCGTGGCTGTTTCGCAGCGAGTTACCAGATCTTTCACGACCTCGACATCAAACGCGGTATTTGGAATAGTGCCTACTTCTTGGGAAGGGTCGCTCTCTATCAACAGGAGGCGGGCCTGGCACGACACTATGGTGAGGAGAGCCGCGCACGCTGGCTGGCCTATGCGGGGCAAGAGAACTCATGGTCGCTGTGGCTTTTAACGCAGGCGGCAGTGGCACAGGCCGATGACGCGGCGCTGGCGGCCTTCTTGGAGCGGCTACTGGTTATCGGGTACGCCAAGCATGATCGCCAATGCCTGTATTGGGCGGTGGATGGTGGCGCGCACCGCGCTCTCGCCCAGGGCCATGCCGCTGGGGCGGTGCGGCTCTGGGGCATGGCCGCAGCGTTGCGCGAAACTGCTGATCCCATCGCGCTCGCCCCGACGCGCAGCATGGCGGCGTTGCCAGGGGCAGTGCCACACACGACCGCGCCCATGGCCCATGAACAGGCTGCGTACGAGCGCGCGCTGGCGACGGCACGCCGCAAACTGGGAAACGCCGCCTTCACCAGCCTATTCGCCGAAGGTCGCGCCCTGTCATTTATCCACCTGACCCTCCAAGACCTTCTCCCTACGTTTCCATCGCCACTGCGACCCGCCGCTCCTCCGGCGGGGCTGACGGCGCGCGAATTGGATGTGTTGCGCTTACTAGCCCAGGGATTGACAAGTGCCCAGATGGCTGAGCACCTCGTCCTCGGTCTTGTCACCGTGAATTCGCACATCCGCTCGATCTACCGCAAACTTGGCGTCACCTCACGCAGTGCCGCCACGCGCTATGCCATCGATCACCAGGTGCACTAAATTTGCCCCATGCATCCTTCCCGGTGGTGCGCTATCCGCGCGTCGCGCTATTGCCCCCTCTCTGTTTCCTCACTTCTGCGGTGGCGCGGTGTCGGAGAAAAACCCCCAATTTTGACGATGCTGGTGATGGTGTTCACGGCTACAATACTGAACACCATCACCAGCATACAAGGGGGATAGAGGTATGGGAAACACACGGGGCATCATCCCAGTCATGGTCGCGGTCGTGCTGTCTGGCATGCTCACCGCATGCAGCAGGCAGTCCAGCGCGCCTGCCAGCGTGAGCAAGGACATCCACGCTAGCGCACCCTCAGGTGACGCCCACGTCTCGACAAACGAGCAATGACCGGATCACGCTCATCGTTGACCCGCAGCCGCCGATCGTCTCGATCACGGCCCCCACTGACGGCCAAACCTTCACGAATGTCACGAATGCTGGGCAGCAGTTGACCCTGAAAGGCACCGGCTCGCCAGGGGTGACGAGCTATAGCTGGTCAGATTCCATGACGGGGGAGCTGGGCACCGGCAAATCACTCACCGTCACTTTGTACCTCCCGCGAGTGAGCAATTGTGGCACGCCCATCTCGCGGGTGATCACCCTCACTGGCAGCGACAATAGTGGCCAGCACGCGACGAGCCAAGTGACGATCACGCTGGCGCCCCCATGTAACTAGTAAGGGAGCGAAGATAGTCAACTACGGCCCAGAGCGATACCTAGCACGATGCCCTCGCGTGCCGCCACAGAGCGTTTGGCGATGACGGTGCTTTGCTGCACCGCGTGGGGAAAGCATTGCGCGCGATAGAGGAACAACCATTCTGGCTGATGCCATCTACGCGCGCCGTTCGGATGAGCAATTCAAGGAGATCACCATGTACAACCTGTTTCAGCGGGTCATCCCATTCGTTCTCATGTTGGCCTTAGCGGCCTGTACTTCGGGGAGCCTTGCTTCAACGGAAGCCACGCCGGCACCGGGAGCCACACCAATAGCTGGCGAAACAACACCAACAGCACCACCAACGGGAACAACGTCCACAGGGGCAACACCCGCACCACCCATCGTGCCCGTTGGCTTGCGCGTGTCGATCATGGCCGCGACCCATGACCGGGTCATAGTGTATCAGGGCGAAACGGTCCAGCGGGCTTTTACCGCGCGTGTTGATGCCAATGGCCAACTCCTGTTCCTCAAAGAGATCGACCACATCGGATTGTGGACGCATATTGTCGCCACCAAGGACACCTTCTTTTTCTACAATCTGTACCTGCGCTCCGGCTTCGTGGCCCAAATTGGCCCAGATGGCGCGCTCATCACGCTGAAAACATATGTCGCCGGTAGCGTGCAGGAGATCACTCATTTTGTTGCCCAGGGAAATTCCGTGTTCGCCTATCACCGCGATACGCACTCTGGGACGGTGTTCACGTTCGAGGCCGATGGGACCATCACCAATCGCAAAACGTACAGCCCCGGCAATGTGCAGGATCTCACGCATTTCGTTGCAACGGGGACGGCAGTTTTTGGCTACAACCATGACACCCGTTCAGGGACCGTCTTCCACATCGAAGCGGATGGCACGATCACCAACCTCAAATCCTATGCGCCAGGCAACGTCCAAAATATCACGAATTTCGTCGCCACGGCTGACCGCGTTTTCGCCTATAACGCTGATACCCTTGCTGGGACCGTCTTCCGCATCGAGGCTGATGGCACGATCACCAACCTCAAATCCTATGCCCCTGGCAATGTCCAACGGATCACCCAGTTTACGGCTACAGCGGATCGTCTCGTGTATTTCAACAACTTCACCCAGAAGGGAGGGGTGGCACGCCTCGACCCGGATGGCTCGATTGTGAATCTGAGCACATTTTAACGCATCCTCCATCACACCGACTTACGACATGCTGGGTCTGACGTACTTTTGACTCGACTTTGGCACTTTTCGCAGAAGTGATAGGCTGAAAGACGACACATCGTCGTCTGGAGGCATGTTCATGGAGACCATTCCTGCACCGTTTCTCGCGCTCCTTACCGTATTTGCTCCAGCGTTT
>JACDGC010000240.1 GCA_013815535.1 Ktedonobacterales bacterium | reverse complement strand
GATTTCATCCGCAACGTCAACCATGAGCTCCGCACGCCGTCCATGACCCTGAGCATCACCACGGAGATGCTCTATTACGCGAATGAGCGGCTTTCCACGACTGAGCGCGCGTCCTACCTGGAGATGGCGTTTCGCTCCATCGAGCGGTTGCGTGCCATCCTGGATACGGTGCTCAATTTCCAGCGCACAGGGGTGGGCATCGGCAAAGTGGCCTTCGTCGCGGTCCCGGTGCGTGGCGCGGTGGAAGACGCGATGGCACTAACGGAGATGATCGTCCCGCTGAAGGCGCACCATCTGCGCATGAACGTCGCAGAACACTTGAGCATTTGGGGCAATGCCGCCTTGTTGCAAGAAGTGCTCGTCAATCTCTTGACTAATGCCCACAAATATTCGGCCCCCACCGCCCCCATTGAGATCGTGGCCTATCAACGGCAGATGAAGGGAGCGACCTCGCCCTTCATCGAGCTCCGCGTGCGTGACTATGGCTTGGGCATTCCACCAAACCAGGCCCACCTGCTGTTTCAGCGCCTCTCGCGGTTGCCCCGCGACATCGAGAGCACCATCCCAGGCAGCGGCTTGGGGCTGGCGCTGTGCAAGATGATCGTCGAAGCGATGGGTGGCACCATCCGTTTCGAGAGCACCGGGCGACCCGGCGCGGGAACCATCTTCATCGTTGCCCTGCCGCTGCCACCCCAGCACTAACTCCGCACCACCGCGCCCGGCCCAGTCGGCTTCAGCGGGGGGAAACCGTGTCAGAGGGCCAGAGCAGCCTCGGCAGCCAACCAAAATAGTTGTTCGCGGACGGATGTCTGTTTGTCCCAGCCACGCAAGTCATGTTCGGTGCCGCTCACGTCATCGCCGCCATACAGGTATTGGCCAAAGCGAATGCCGCGAAACTGGGCCACCGCGAAGAAGGCCGCGCACTCCATCTCGACCGTCAGGCACCCTTCGGCGCGCCGCCGTGCGATGCGCGCGGACGTCTCGCGATAGATGGCATCGGTCGTCCAGGTTTTGGCAAGCTGGTGGGGCACGTTGTGGGCTTCCGCCACGCGTTGCAGCGTCGCCACGGCCTCGGCATCTGCCGCGATCTCGCGTGCGGGCGGCAGGTAGTGATACGATGTGCCTTCGTCACGCACGGCGGCGGTGGGGATGATGACATGCCCCAGCGCGACGGTGCCATCCAGCACCCCAGCGCCGCCACAGGCGACCACACGCGTGCACCCGATGGCGATCATCTCTTCCAAAAAACCCGCCGCGATGGGGGCACCCACGCCGGGGTGCACATAGACGAACGGCTGCCCAGCGAATTCCAGCTGATATACGGGATGCTTGCCCATCTCGCTGGCCAGGTGGTGCACCACCTGGGGCTGATGTTGCGCCAACAGATGCTCGAAGACTTCGTGAAAGAAGCACAACACCGCCACGGGGGGAACCGCCTTGCGTGCTCGCCCATGCGGCTCGATGATCGCCCGCCGTTCCGGGTCAAACTCCAGGATGGGATAGGCTTGCGGCTCCATGGGGGCATCTCCTGTCTCTGGTGAATAGTGCAACACAAGCGCGGGCAGGGAAATGAGGGATTGGCGAGTCCGCTTATTCCCCCGCTCTCAATCCCACCAGCGGCTCCAGATAGCGCAGCAGCACCGTCTTGAGTTCGGTGACCAGCACCTCACGTGGCAGCACAGGGGAGGCCGCCAGCCCCAAGAAGGCTTTGACGATGCTGAGGGTGATGGTGCTGTAGCGCAGGGCAAGGGTGGGGTCGAGGGCAGGCAGACGCTCCGTGAAGATGCCCGCGAACCGCCGGGCCACTTCATCCGTCATGGCGCGCGTCGCCTGGGCGATCTCGGGTGAGGCATGCACCCCGACGAAGAGCGCCTTGAAGCCGCGCTGGCCCATCTCGAAATCCATCAAAGGATCGATGATGCGGTCCAGCAATGTGGGCAGCGGCAAGGTGAGCAGGTCGGGCGTCAGCACCTTGCTGTGCAGGTCGCGCAGATCCGCGCGATAGCGTTCCAGCAGGCCCTGCACGATGGCCTCTTTGTTGGGGAAGAACTGATAGAGCGAACCGATGGCGGTGTGGGCACGCGCGGCGATGAGGCTGGTGGTGGTGGCATCATAGCCCACCTCGCCAATGATTTCGGCGGCGGCATCCAAAATCTGCGCGATGCGGCGCGTGCCGCGCCCCTGCTGCGGCACACGCCGGAGTGATGATGAACTCATGCCGCAATCCCCTTGACTTTGCTCGCGTGCCTGGGTATCATTCTATCATCCAATACATGAAAAAACATTCGCATTCGGCACCACTACCGGCCCCCGTTCAGAGAGGAGCACTGTTTCATGGCCACTGTCGTCCGTCAGCAACACGCGCAGCGCTACACCGAGGCCGATATCGGCACGACGGAATTGTTACCCACCTATCGGGTCGATCTGCGGCCCGATGGCAAAGATGTCTTTTTCGATGCCCCGGCCATCAATTGGGACGATGTGTCCTGGCAGCAGATTGGACGCCCCTACCGGGTGGAACGCTGGTCCAAAGAGAAGCAGCGCTGGGAAAAAGAGCACGATCAAGAACTGCCCATCAAGACCTCGTGGGAAATGTTCAATCGCTCGTTTCAGCACCTCTTCGATGAAGACGCGCTGGCGAACCGCCGCGCGGCCCTGGGCGACCTGGGCAAAGGGCTGAGCCATTTCAATCTGCACGAGGCGCAAGAGGCCCTGCAAGAGATCGCGCAAGCGACATTCTGGAACCGGGCGCATCGCGTGCAAGATGCCATCTGGGACCCGCGTGGCAAGCGTGCCCTCTTCGAGGGATTGGACGTGAAGAAGCCCGAAATCCTCTTCTTGGGCGCGGCGGATGGCTATGAAGCGATGCAGTTGATGGCGATGTACCCTGGCGGCCATGCGGTGCTGGTGGACTATGATGATTATTGCCGCACGCACCGCTTTGGCGAGTTCCCCGCCGCGTATCCCTTCCTGGGGACGAACCCCGCTTCGGGAACGGCCAAGGTGTGGTATCGCGATCAGATGGCGATTGACTTCGAAGTGGCGGATATCCGCGACCTCACCTATGGCCCTCAATTCGATGTGGTGGTGAGCATTGGCCTGTTGGAACATTTCCCTGACCAATACAAGCCCTGGGCGCTCGAACAGCACCGCAAGTTTCTGAAGCCCGGTGGCTATGCCATCCTGACGACGCCGCGCGTGCAGTTGCAGTCCAAAATCTTCTACACCCTCTTCGCGGATGTGATGAATTTTTCGTACCGCGAACTGATGGACGTGACCCACCTGGGCCTCTATGCCCATGAAAATGGCTTCGAGATCCTGCGCCATGGGCGCATTCGCGCACACAACGGCATCATCGCCAAGGTGCGCTAGATGATAAAAAAAGGGAGCGATGGATATAGCCATTGCTCCCTCGGCGCGGGCCAGCGTATCAGGCAGCCAGCAACATCGGCGCGATCAATGACGCCTCCATGGCATCCAGCACCAGACAGATCCCCGGCCCGGTGAGGCCGAGCGCATCCGAACCAGGCACCCCTTGCACCACCTGTGCCGCGATCAGTTCGCGCCACGACGCCTCATCACCGCCAGCGGGCATGCTGCGCGCATCTGCCGCCAGCATGGCTTGAATCCCCCTCAGCAAGCATGCCTGTGCCGCCTGTGAAAGTGACTCCCAGTGTGGTAAACTGTCCATAGCTCCTCCGTGTGAGTGAGTGTAAGGGGCGCTCTGCTGTATCCCGTAAAGATGGGCAGATCGCTCCTCCATTTCTATGCTACCATAAAATCGTATCCAAGTCAACCTGAATTCGATACGATTTTGTCGAGATAGATATTTCGGGAGGTTCGCCGTGCCTGAGACTGAATATGTTGCGAGAATAGACGCTATCATTGCGGCGCGCCTTGCCACTGGTCGGGGAAACCATATCATCAACCGAATAATTGATGAGTTAGCGGAAGCTGGGAAAATCACGATCTTTGATGACCCAGTTGATAGGCGGAAAAAAATGATCAGCCGCGAAGATGTGCAGGTGATCATCGATGCGCTGAAATCAAGCCGACGCGAAGTGTAGCCAGGGAACTTGCTATGCTCGCCCCCTGTACGATATAGTGCGACGTAAGGGCGTGCACTGTGGCCGTCCTTCGATGATCTCAGTCGTTTTCGCAGCCAAAGGAGGCCCACCCCCATGCGCGTCGCCACCTGCCCCGCTTGCGGCAAGCAATTCAAAGCCGCCACCGATGATGAGCTGGTCCAGCAAGGGATTCAACACGCCAAAGAGGCCCACGCTGACCAAAACCTGAACGACGATCAGGTCAAGCAGATCGTCGCTCAGAGCGCTCGCGACGAGTAATCCACGGCTATTGAATTGCAAGTGCCACTCGGTTATAGGCCGAGTGGCACTCTTTTTATAGGGGAAGTCACGACACGCACAGAGCAAGCGTTGCTCTGCCTGTGGCCCCTCAGCCATGGCTGCCGTTCGAGGTCGTCACGGCGGCGGGCACTTCCGGCGTCTGGGTGGAATAGCCCGCCCGCTCGATGGCCCGCCGCACGGCGCGCACGGCAGCCCCCTCGGGGGTAGCGAGCGCGCACGGGCCGACGCGGCGCAACCCCAGTTCGCGCAACTTGACGGATTCGCAGATCTCCGTCGCCAGTTGCTCGTTGTCGACCTCGATCAAGACGACGCGGCTGAGGCGCGTCTCTTTGTATTGGCGCGACCAGTCGTGCAGGGTATAGATGACGTTTTGCGGCAACTCTTTCTGGCTGTGGCGCACCAAAAAGGCGAGGATGTCATCGAGCGTGGTGCCTTCGTTCATGCTGCGCAACAAGGCTTCACGCGTGACCTTGAAACGGCTGGCTTGGCCGATCTGCTCGGGTTGGGTGCAGCGCAACAGCCAATAGAGCGCGGGCATATGCGGCTCCAGCAGCAAGATCTCGAAGTTCGGCTGCACCACCAGGGGATGCTCGGTCGGTGTGGGGGCCAGCCCCAGGTCGCCGCGCAACACCTCCGCGCCAAGCTCGGTGAGGGCGATCATGTCGGGGTCACTGGCCGCACGGGTGGGGGGCAACGTCTCGCTGTGATAGCCAAGCGACACGATGCCCAGTTCGTAGAGCGTCGATTTCAACATCCCCAGCAGCACTTCGCCATCGGTGTCGTCCCAATGGGCGCGGATGTCATCCGCGACCTTGAAGCCGCCGTGACCGTTATAGCGCTGGTTGGGGCGCAACACGAAGGGATCGTCTTCCAGCAGCTTGCGCAGCAAGGGGCGCGCGGCATACCATGTGCCCGGCTCACAGTTGCGCAACAGATTCAACAGCGCCTCGCGCGCGGCCAGCACGTTGATGGAACTGGCCATCCAGCCACCGTAATCCGTGCCGACCTGATCGCGCCAGTGGCGATTGTGGACCCACCGCCGCAAGATGCGGTGCGTCTGCATCCGAATGTCTTGGCTCGTCCACACGTCCAGCTTCACCCCCAGGTCCAGGCGATGGTGGTCCTCTTCAGTGGTGATCTGGATGATGCCCAAGTCCAGGGCTTCGCTCTGCAATTGGCTCAGATAGGGATAGGCCAACTCGTCGGAACTGCGCACCCATTCATTCGTGATGAGGGGCATCAACCGTTGGGCGGTGCGTTTGGGCAGCGCGTTGGCGCGCGTGAGGTCGATGTCGTTCCCCACCACGCCCGCCACGAAGGCGGCGACATCCCACAGGATGATGTGGTCGGCGGGGCGCACCGAACGCGGCGCGGTGGTTTCGGGAACGGTGGCCTCTGGCACCGGGCGCGCATGGGCACGCCGCAGATTGTCGAAGGTGCGCGCGGGAATGAAGATGACCCGTTGCCCCTCGCTGAACGCGTCGAACGCGATGGCATATTCCTCGAAGGTGCGTAGTGCCGCCAGCAGCGCGGGCACATCCCAGCGCATCTTGCGCTGCACCTCGTCGGTGGTGGCCCGCCCGCCCCGCGCGATCAACCATTGATAGAATTCGCTCAGCGAGGGCAGCAGTTGCGTCAGCGCATAGTGCACCGCGTCAGCTTGGGTGACGTTGTCGGCGATGACGGCGCGCACCTCGTTGCGCGAGCAATAGGTTTGCACCGTCAGCCCGAAGCGCCGCCCGATCTGGTCCAGATCGCCTTGGCGATAGGGCATCAACAATTCATCGACCGAGAGGGTGGTGCGGTCGGGTTGGGTGGGGTTCAGTTCGCGGCCCGTGGTGTAGAGCGTCGTGGCGATCTCGGTGGGCACATAGGCGATGGGGCGTTCAATGATGGGGGTGTTGGCTGGGCGCGTGTGGCTATAGCCATAGAAAGCGACGCGCTGGCCCACCAGTTCTTCGCCTTGCATCTTCGCCAGATCTTCGT
>JACDGC010000239.1 GCA_013815535.1 Ktedonobacterales bacterium | reverse complement strand
GACCGCCAAAGTGACGCCATCGCCGTCCTGCGCTCACGGGGAGTGAGTCGGCTGCAAATCTTTGGGGCATTGGTGACCCAGAGCCTGGGGTTGAGCGTGATCGCGCTCGTGCTGGGACCTTTGATCGCGCTGGGGGCGGTCGTGTTGCTCACCCGGTTGGTGTTGGCACCCGCGCAGCAACAGGAGTCGCTCAATTTGCTGCTGGGAGCCCCCGTGCAAACGGCCTACGCGTTGCCCTGGCTGGCCAGTGTGGCCGTGGTGGCGGCGCTGGGCGCGATGATCATCGCCATCAATCGCGCGACCGCCGCCGATGTGTTGGCCATTCGCCGCGAATCTGCACGCACGACGCGCAAGCCCCTCTGGCAGCGGCTCAATCTGGATGTCGTGGCAGCGATCATCGCCTTGACGGGATCGCTGCTCTACGCGCTCGTGCTGAATCGCATCAGCCCCGCCCTGCAATTCCAGTTTGGCTTCCTCGGGTTGGTGGCACCATTTTTCCTGGTGGTGGCGGGCGGGTTGCTCTTTTTACGCTTCTATCCGCGCTTGCTGCAGGTGGCCGCTTGGGCCGCCGGGCGCGGAAAGGGTGCGGTGCCCCTGCTGGCGCTGGCCCAGATGTCGCGGTCGCCACGCCAGGCGGTGCGCACCACCCTTTTGCTGGCCATCTCGACAGCCCTGATGTTCTTTACCTTCATCTTTGTGGCATCCGAGACGCAACATCTGCGCGATGTCGCATCCTTCAGCGCGGGGGCTGATTTCAGCGGCGCGCTGCCCTACACCTCCGATGTGCTGCCAACCTTCAACGACCGCGTGGCGCCCTATCAGCAGATCCCTGGGGCGACCGCCGTGGCGCTGGGCTATGTGGCGGCCCTCTCGCCAAGCGCTGGCCTGGTCGCATATAACCAGCAACTGCTGGCGGTCGATGCCGAGCACTATGGGCAGGCAGCCACCTGGGACGCCCGCAACTCGACGGCCTCGCTCAGCAGCCTCATGGCGCAGTTGGTCAGCCAGCGCACGGCGGCAACGCGCCAGGGGGCCGTTCCGGCAATCCTCAACGGCCCCCTCTGGGACGCGCTCCACCTCACGCCAGGCACGGAGTTTTCCATCGCGGTGCCGGGCTATGATCAGGGCAAACTGCGCTTCATGGCCATCGCCCGTGTCGAGCACATCCAAGGGATCTACGACTCGGCCCAGTTTTTTAGTGGCGGCATCCTGGTCGATTATCAAACATATTCCGCTATTTTAGCCAAGGTCGCGAATGTGGACCCCTATCCGCCGAATTTCATCTGGCTGCGTTCCGCGGATGACGCGGCCTCAGTGACCAGCGTGCGCACGGCACTCACCAGCGGCAAGCTGAAACTGGCCAGCTTGGTCGACCGACGCGCCCTCACCCAGGATCTCATTACGGATCCGTTGCAAGTCGATCTGATCGGCGTCCTCACGCTTGGGGCCGTCGCGGCGCTGGTGTTGGCGTTGGTGGGCGTGCTGACTGCCGCGTGGCTCAATGCGCGCAGTCGTCTGACGAATTTCGCCGTCCTGCGGGCTCTGGGGACCTCGCCAAGGCAGATCGCGGGTGTGCTGGTCTGGGAGCAAAGCATCGTCTATGGGGTGGCTCTCGGGTTGGGGGCGCTGCTAGGGGGCGTGCTGGCCGTGCTGCTGTTGCCCGTGCTGACCTTTGCCAACGCGCGCACGAATCGCGGCGATCTGATCGGCGCGGCGAATCTGCCCGCCATCCAGGTGATTGCCCCAGTGGGGGCGCTGGCCCTGGCACTGGCGGCGCTGCTGGCGATCTGTGGGGGTGCCTTGGTGCTCATGACGTGGGTCGTGGCGCGCCCCTCTGTGAGTGCCACGCTGCGCCTGAACGAAGACTGATTTCAGCCCAAGGAGCTAAGCCATCTTCATGGATACTGCTGTCGTGACCTGTGAGAATCTGGTCAAAATCTATAAAGTCGCCGACATCGAGGTCGTCGCGCTCCAGGGGCTGGATCTCGAAGTCGCCCCTGGCGAACTATTGGCGCTGGTGGGGGCGTCGGGCTCAGGCAAGAGCACGCTGTTGAATATGCTCGGCGGCCTCGATGTGCCCAGCGCGGGCCGCTGTCGCGTGGCCGGCAACGATCTGACGCGGCTCACCGAGGGCCAGCGCACCGACTATCGGCGCTATGTCGTCGGCCATGTGTGGCAACAAAGTGGGCGCAACCTGTTGCCCGAGCTTTCCGTGCTGGAAAACGTGGTGCTGCCGCAGGTGATGGGGGGCCAAAGCCAGCGCAAGAGCACACAGCGTGCCCGCGAATTGCTGCAATTCTTTGGATTAAAAGGGATGGCCGCTAAGCTGCCCCATCAGCTTTCAGGTGGGGAACAACAACGCACGGGAATCGCCGTCGCCCTGGCCAATCAGCCCACGCTGTTGCTGGCCGACGAGCCAACCGGGGAGCTTGACTCCACGACGGCAGGCGAGGTGCTGGCGATCCTGCGCGATCTGAATCAGCGCCTAGGCCTCACGATCATCCTGGTGACGCATGATCCGGCCATCGCCGCCGCCGCTGATCGCACGATTGCCATCCGCGATGGGCGCACCAGCACCGAGACGATCCGCCGCGACGCCCCGCTGCTGGGCACGGAGCAGGACCAACGCGCCAGCGCGGTCATCGGGCTTTCCGCCGCGACGCATCAAGAAGCGATCCTGATTGATCGCGTCGGTCGGCTGCAACTCCCCAAGGAAGCGCTGGAACGCTTGCCCTTTCATGGGCGGGCCAACGCGCGCATCATGGGTGACCATGTAGAGATCTGGCCACTCGATGCGCCGCCCAATGGCGAGCAACCTTGAAGCCACCCCACCTTACCAGAGCATGTGGTTCAGGGTGTGGCGCAGCAGCTTCGGGCCGGGTGGGTCTTGATAGTTCGGGTCGATCAAGCTGCGGATCGCGGCTTCGAGGGTGTCGAGCGCCCCTTGCACCACACGCGGCTTGGGGCGGTCGGCCTGGCCGAAATCCAGTGGGGGACCGAAACGCACCGTGATCTGCTTGCGCAGATAGAGGTCGCGATTCCCGCTGATGCCCACTGGCACGATCGGCACCCCAGCACGCATCGCATAGATGACCGCGCCGCGCTTCAACGGTGCCCGCAACTGGCCCTCAATCGTGCCCAGCCCTCCCTCAGGGAAGATCAGCACCGAGTCGCCCCGCGCGAAGATCCCCTGCACGATGCGGTCTAACCGCCGCAGGGCATTGTATGAGCCACCGTCGGGCACATCGTGCGTGATGGCGGCGGCGAGGTCAGCCAACTCGGCGTGCCCACTCTTCACACCTTCCAGCACAGCCATCTCTTCTTTCCAAATGCGATCCAGCGGGATGACCCCCCCGACGCGGCGAATGAGTTGGCGCTTCCAGGCTTTGTTATAGAGGGTGCGGGCATCGCCCAGCACATAAAAATACGGCGTTGCAGGCATGGTGGCGAGCATCAGGAAGGGATCGATATGATTCAGGTGATTGGGGGCGAGCATACATGGCGTCGTGGGAACGTTCTCAGGGTGCTCAATGCGCACCTGCACCAGGGGCGCCAACATCGCTTGCAACAAGCGCCGCCGCCCGGCACCGCTCATACGGCGCTCGGGGCGGCCTTCCAGCAACGCCTCGCCATTGACCAATGAGTGCTCCACTGCGGCGCGGGCATGCTGGTTGCGCGCGGCAGCCAAGCCCTCGGTGGCGCGCTTAATGGTGGCCGGGGTCAACGGGGGCAGCGCGATATTGGTGCCAGGTGGGCGAACGGTGGGTGACTCGTCGGTGAGTGAGGTCATGCGGAAACCCTGCTTTCCGTGAGCGGCCCACCATCGATGGTTGGGCCGCTCGGTCAATTCTGCCGCGTTGGTCGGAAACCGTGAAGGAAAAGAGCTTATTATGAGAGTATATGCCCTCTCGCCCGGCGATGCAAGGCGCGCGGTAGTGAAAGATCAGGCGAATTGGGGGTCCCATCGGTCACAGCCACCTGTCACCGTTGCGCTATAATCAAGGATGCGAGATGGCACGGGCAGGCAGAACGGGGGCAAGTGATGGCAACAACAACCCAGCGCGACTATTACGGCATCCTGGGGGTGGCGCAATCAGCCACACCAGATGAAATTCGCCAGGCCTTTTGGCGGCTGGCAAAACTGTGGCACCCCGACCGCTATCGCACCGCGCCAGAGCATCTGCGCGCCCAGGCCGACCGGCGCATGCGGCTGCTGACCGAAGCACATGCCACCCTGGCCGACCCTGCTCGTCGCGCCGACTATGACCGCACCTATGAGGGCGGTGCCCCCCACCTGCGCCATGATGATGTCGCGCCGCCCCACGCCCACCCCATCCATATGCCACAGCCCTCTTACATTGCGGGCTATCAACCCGCCGCGCCGTTTCCCGCACGCACGAGCGATCCCAATGGCGTCGGGGTCTTCTTTGGCATGATCTTGGGGATGATCGCGCTGGGGATTTTGGGGATCGCGGTGCGCGGGGCAACGCAACCCATCGCCGTCGTGGGGACACTGATCGGCTTCGGCGTGGCCGTGCTGGCGGCCCTGAGCTTCACAGGGGAAGGCCCCATCTTCGCCATCTTGCGAGCCGCCGAACGTGATGAGTCACACCAACGTCGCCCCAATGCCGACCCCCGCACCCACGCCAGCGATCCTATGTCACATTTCGAGGAACTGGTGCGCCGCGCCATCGACGACATCCCAGCGGAATTTGCCGAACAGATGGAAAATCTGGAAGTCTTCATCGAAGAAGAGCCGACCTATGAGTTGCTGCGCCGCACGGGAGTGAAGCCGGGCTATACGCTGCTGGGGCTGTACGAAGGCGTCCCCCTCACCAAGCAAAGCCACTTCCAGGGTCATCTGCCCGAAAAGATCACCCTGTTCCGTGGACCCATCGAGCGCCATGCCTACTTCATCCCCGCGCGCATCGAGCATCAGGTGCGCGCTACCTTGCTGCATGAATTGGCCCACCACTTCGGCATGGATCACGATGAGATGCCGATCTGGGTCAAAGCGTGATTACGCCCCATAGCTGAAGCCCAGAAGATTTCGCATTGTCTTGCTAAAAAAGCGAGCAAAAAGCCCTACAGATGTGATATACTACAGTGATAGCAGGACGCCCACGGCCACTCAGACACGCGCCGCGTCCCCAGCCATGTCACATCCCTTTGGAGGAAACTAACCACATATGCCAACGTATGTGTATCGCTGCGAAAATTGTGGGCATCGCTTTGAAGCCTGGCAGCATATGACCGACGACCCCCTGACCACCTGCCCGCAATGTGAAGGCCCGATCCATCGGGTCGTCTTTCCGGCGAGCATCGTCTTTAAGGGCGGCGGCTTCTATAGCACCGATAATCGTCCGACGCAGGTGGCGACCGAATCGGCCACCAACCCTGCCGCCGAAGGTGCCGATAAGGGCAGCGCGAAGCCTGCCACTGGCGACGACTCGGGCAAATCCACCGCACCAGCGGAGTCGCCCAAGCCCACCACGCCCTCTACCTCGCCCACCACCCCCGCCACGAAGTAACCATCCATGCGGGTTGTGTTGCAGCGCGTGCGCGAGGCCAACGTCACTGTCGACGATGCCACCACCGGGGCCATTGGCCCCGGCTTGTTGTTGTTGGCAGGCATCGGCCCCGACGACACCACCGACACTGTGCGGGCCATGGCCACCCGCCTCGTCAACATCCGCGTCTTCGAAGATGACACAGGGCGCATGAATCGCTCGGCCCAGGAAGTGGGCGCGGAACTGCTGGTCGTCTCGCAGGTGACGCTCTATGCCGAAATCGGCAAGGGACGCCGCCCGCAGTTCAACCACGCTGCCCCGCCCGACCGCGCCGCCGCGCTCATCACCGCCTTCACCGCAGCCCTGCGTGAGTTGGGCTTCACCGTCGCTGAGGGCCGCTTTGGCGCGCACATGGTCGTCGCGCTGGTGAATGACGGCCCCGTGACGCTGGTGCTGGAGGAGCCGCCACCCGTCGTTTAGGCCACTGGCGCAGCGTCATAAAAGGGGGAGGCAGAACGATGACTACGGCAGGCTATTCAGGCAAGCCCCTTGCCGCCAAGCTCGGGCTGAAGCCCGGCATGCACGTCCATTTCAGCGCCGCCCCACCGAGCTATTGCGCCTTGATCGCGGATGTCTTGCCCCAGCTCGTCGTGCACCCCACCGTGGAGGGGCCACTCGATGCCATCCATCTCTTCGCCACAACGCGCACCACCCTTGCGGCAGCGCTCCCCACCCTGCTCAGCGCATTAGCCCCAACGGGCATGCTGTGGATATCTTGGCCCAAAAAGACCGCGCACCTGAGAGGCGATCTGGATGAAAATGGCATCCGTGCCATCGTGTTGCCGACAGGGTTCGTTGATGTCAAAGTGTGCGCGGTCGACGAC
>JACDGC010000238.1 GCA_013815535.1 Ktedonobacterales bacterium | reverse complement strand
GGGCGATGTTGATCTTCGTCTTCAGTTCGCTGGCGATGCGCGCGGTGGGCGTGGCCGCGCAGGGGATGATCCAAGAGGTGCGCCGCCAATTCAAGGCGGACCCTGGCATCATGCTCGGCACGTCGGAGCCAGACTATGGCCGCTGCGTGGACATCAGCACGCAATCCGCGTTGCGCCAGATGGTGCTGCCGGGCGTGTTGGTGGTGGCGACGCCGGTGCTGGTGGGCGTCATCCTTGGCCCAGAGGCAGCCGGTGGGCTGCTGGTCGTCGGCATCATCACGGGCATCATGATGGCGCTGGTGATGAACAACGGCGGCGGTGCCTGGGACAACGCCAAGAAGTACATCGAGGCGGGCAATCTGATCGTGGATGGCGTGGTGCAAAAGAAGGGCTCCCCCGCGCACGCGGCGGCGGTCGTCGGCGACACCATCGGCGATCCCTTCAAAGACACGGCTGGCCCCTCGCTGCACGTGGTGATCAAGCTGCTGAGCACCATCACCCTCGTGCTGGCGTCGCTGTACCTCTATCTGCACAAATAGGCGCGCTGGCGACACACGCGCCGCGCTCATCGGGGACGATGGGGGCGGCGCTTTTTGGTGGGGTGGCTGGCCCCCGCCGCCCTTGCCGTGCCCCTCGCTTGTGCTATACTTGAGATCCCCGCTGATCGCTGTGATCGGCGGTGTGTTGTCGCCCCGGTAACAAGGAAGGAATCATTCACCATGCCCAAGCCGCGTCTCTTCATCAGCCACAGTCATCTGGATGGCGCGTGGTGCACCGAGTTGGTGGCGGCACTGCGCGCGGCGGGCTATGATGCCTGGGTGGATCTGCGCCGTTTGCAGGCGGGCGATGCCTGGATGCAAGAGATCCAGCGCGAATTGGCTGCGCGGGATGTCTTTGTCGTGGTGCTGACGCCGGATGCCTGGGAATCGTATTGGGTGCAAAAAGAGGTCGATTTCGCCCTGGCGCAGCGCAAGCAGATCATCCCGTTGATGATGAAGCAGACGACGGTGACGGGCTTCTTGACGACCTTTCAGTGGTTAAAGGTCATCGGTGAATCGGCGACGGTGGCGGCGGGCAAAGTGGTGGCGACGCTCGCGCACCCCAAGGCGGAGCAGCAGCCCGCGCCGTTGCCGCGTGCCACCCAGGCCGCGCCAGCGCAGCCAGCGGGGGCGTGGCGCGTGGCCCCGACCCACAAGGCCATCACGGCGTATTATGCCCAGTTGGCGGAGCTACGCGGCCAGGGTGTGACGAATGAGCAGGGGTTGCGCCCCGCTTTCCAGACGCTGTTGGCGACCATCGCGGCGGAGGGTAAGGTCGGGTGGACGCTCATCCCTGAGGCGCGGCATGGCAGGGGCAACATCCCCGATGCGACGCTGCAAGACCGCAACACGTTGCCGCGCGGTTTTTGGGAGGCGAAGGACACCAAGGACAACCTCGACACCGAGGTGGCGCGCAAGCTGGCACGCGGCTACCCGACGGATAACACGATCTTTGAGGATACGCGGCGGGGGCTGCTCTTCCAGGGGGGCAACACGCCCGTGCTCGACATCGACCTGACCGACCGGGGCGCGCTGGCCGACCTGCTGACGGCCTTCTTCGCGCACGAGCAGCCCGCCTATGTCGAGTTTGGCCGCGCGGTGGTCGAGTTCAAGGGGCGGGTGCCGGAGCTGGCGCGGGGGCTGTTGAAAAAGATCGGTGATGAGCGGCGCGAACGCAACACCGACTTCACCGCCGCGTATGCGAAGTTTCAGGCGGTGTGCCAGGAATCCATCGCGCCCGACATCACCGAGGAAGAGATCGATGAGATGCTGGCGCAGCATCTGCTGACCGAGCGGCTCTTTCGCACGGTCTTTGACAACGATGCCTTCACCAGCCGCAACGTCATCGCGGGCGAGATCGAAAAGGTGATCGACGCGCTGACCTCGCGTGCCTTTAATCGCCGCGAGTTCTTGCAGCAGTTGGATCGCTTTTATCTGGCCATCGAGGCAGCGGCCAAGACCATCTCGAATTATGCCAGCAAGCAGACCTTCCTCAACACGGTGTATGAGAGCTTCTTTCAGGGGTTCGCGCGCGACCAGGCCGACACGCATGGCATCGTCTACACGCCGCAGCCCATCGTCGAGTTCATGTGCGCCAGCGTGGACCACGTGCTGAAAACGGAGTTTGGCCGCGACCTATCGCACCCCGATGTGAAGGTGCTGGACCCCTGCACCGGCACCGGCAACTTCATCGTGCGGCTGATGGAGCGCATCGACCCGCTGGCGCTGCCGGGCAAGTACGCCAATGACCTCTTCGCCAACGAGATCATGCTGCTGCCGTACTACATTGCGTCGATGAATATCGAGCATGCCTATTACGCGAAGATGGAGGGCTACCGCGCCTTCGAGGGCCTCTGCTTTGTGGACACGCTCAAGATGGAGACCGCCCAGGCGTCAATGTTCGCCGAGCGCAACACGGAACGCATCGCGCGCCAAAACCAGTCCGATTTGATGGTGATCATCGGCAACCCGCCCTACAATGTGGGGCAAGAGAACGAGAACGACAACAACAAGAATCGGCGCTACCCCAAGATCGAGTCGCGCATCCGCGAGACGTATGCCCACGATTCTCAAGCGACCAACAAGAACGCGCTGTCAGATGCCTACGTGAAGTTCTTTCGCTGGGCGTCAGACCGCTTGCGCGACCGTGATGGTATCGTCTGCTTCGTCACCAATGACTCGTTCGTGAACCAGATCGCTTTTGATGGCATGCGAAAGCAACTGCTGCAAGACTTCACGCAGATATGGCATCTGGATCTGCACGGCAATGTGCGCCAAAACCCCAAGCTGTCGGGGACAACGCACAATGTCTTTGGCATCCAGGTCGGCGTGGGCATCACCATCGCCATCCGCAACCGCGCGAATCCGGCCAAGGGGCTGTGGTATTACCGCGTGCCCGAAATGTGGCGCAAAGAAGAGAAGCTCGCCTTCTTGCAGGAACATGAGAGCGTCGCCAACATCCCCTGGCAAGAATTGGAGCCGGACGAAAACACCAGTCAGTGGCTCACCGAAGGCATGCGTCCAGAGTTCGCCACCTTCTTGCCCATAGGGTCAAAGATAGATAAACGAGCAAAAGGCGAAGTAAAAACCATCTTCAAGACCTATTCCAGAGGCGCGGAAACAACCCGCGATAGTTGGATGTATGATTTTGATCGTGAGAGGCTGGCAGCAAAAGCAGCTTCTATGATTGAGACATATGATGCTGAGGTTTCGCGCTGGGTACGTGCCGGTTGTCCAAAAGATATAGACAGTTTTGTGCTTAACGATGAAACAAAGATTAAGTGGTCAAGCCGTCTAAAGGAATGCCTCGCTCGCAAGCTTGAAGTTCAATTTCAGCCACAAGAGGTCAGGCGAGCACTATACCGCCCTTTTACACGCGAGTACCTCTACTTCGATAGTGTGATGACGCACCGACAAGGGATGTTTCCCCATATTTTCCCTACAATAGCCAGCGAGCAAGAAAATACCGTCATCATTTTAAGCGATGCTGGTTATAGATCAGCATTTAGCACATTGATAAGCGATACAATTCCTGACCTGCATTTGATTGCTAGCTTGGATGCTTTTCAATGCTTCCCTTATTACACCTATGATGAGGATGGGCGGAATCGGCAAGAGAACATCACGGAGTGGGCGCTGGGGCAGTTCCGCGCGGCGTATGGCGACGGCGTGACGAAGCGCGACATCTGGCGCTATGTCTACGCGCTGCTGCATCACCCGCAGTACCGCGAACGCTACGCCGAAAACCTGAAGCGCGAGCTGCCGCGCATCCCGCTGGCTCCCGCGCCAGACTTCGCGGGCTTCGTCGCGGCGGGCGCGCGGCTGGCCGAGCTGCACCTGGGCTACGAGTCCGTCACGCCGCATCCGCTGACGGCGACCGCCACCAAGACGCCGCCGAACTGGCGCGTCACCAAGATGGCGCTGAGCCGCGAGAAAGACGCCATCATCTATAACGACAGCATCCGGCTGGATGGCGTGCCCGCCGCCGCCTTCGCCTATCGGCTGGGCAACCGCTCGGCGCTGGAATGGGTCATCGACCAATATCAGGTGCACACCGACGCCCGCAGCGGCATCACCAGCGACCCCAACCGCGCCGACGACTCGCACTACATCGAGCAACTGCTGGGGCGCGTCATCACCGTCAGCGTCGAGACGCAGCGGATCGTGGGGGGCTTGCCCGCGCTGCCAGAGGTGGCGACAGTGGCAGCGGTCGGGGGCGTGGCGGGCGAGTGAACGCGACGCGCCGCCACGAAAAAGCGCCCCACCAACAGCAGCGGTGGGGCGCGAGCAAAGATGAGAGCAGGGCTACATGACGGGCGCAGGTTCGGGCTGCTGGTGCAGCGCGTCGTCGCGCAGTTCCAAGATGTAGTGCGGGTTATAGGCGCGGTCGCACGAGCCGCATGAGACGGGGCGGGCATAGCGCTTGACGCGCGGATATTCCTTGCCACAGTTGGGGCAAACGTAGAGATAGCGAATGGGCCGCGAGGTGCGCAAGACGGATTCGCGGCGGGCGGTTTCTTCGCGCAGCAGTTGGCGCAGCAATTCCGGGTCGCGCCCGGTGATGGCGGCTTCATCCGCCGCGATGGCGTCGTAGCCGTGGCAATGGTGGCGGCGCGGGCGACCCCGCACGCGGTCTGAAAGATGGATGAGTTCGTGGGCGACCGTCACCTCGGTGCCCAGCTCCAGCAGGTCGGGTTCGATGAAGATGAGGTGGCGATGCTTGAGCGAGGGCACCTTGCGCGTGGGCAGCGGCGAGGTGCCATCCGCCGCATAAAATGAGAGTTGGGTGACGGGAGGATGGTCGGTGGTGGCATCCGTGGCGGTGTGGGCCAGATGCACCGGATTCGCCCGCGCATCTGACGAGGGGGGCAGATAGCAATAGCAGCCAAGCGCCAGGGGGTTCAGCCGCCGCCCCGTCCAGCGGGCGAATTCGCGGCGGTCCTGGGTGAGGGCCAAGCGCTGACGCTCGGCGGGCGGCAAATTGAGCTTAGCCCAATAATGGTCCAGCCACCCCTGAACGGCCTGGTTGGCGTTGATCAGGGGCAACACACGCGACGAAGGCGGTTCAGAAACCACCCGCCGCGCCCCTTTGTTGTCTCGTTTTTGCATGTGTGGTGTGGACGCCCCAGCCGCCAATTGGCCGTTCGCCCCAACCTCCTCAAATCTGGGTTGCGCGGTGCTCATCCGTCACGGCAAGCGAGGGCCATTCGTCCCCGCTTTTCCCGCGCCAGTATTGCCAGTATAGCCAGATCTCCCCCACCCATGCAACAAAGGCTCAGCCCAAGCGGGACCAATATCCCATTTCCCCACCCCATGGGGCACGCAAGCCAGCGAGCGTGGCCCCACATCGCGCAAAAAATGGGGCCACACACCCGTGATCACACCATGACGCAACCCGCTGCAACCAGGCATTGTCGTGGCGGCACGTTCCCATAGGCGCGCGCATGCCGCACGACGGGCACAGCGCCCAGCGCGCCTGCCTTGTGGCTGAGCCTGTGCACCTGCTATAGTGAGCGTATCATCGCGGAGAGCAGCGGCGCTTGCCCCACCCGCCACCGCGCAGGTGGATCGCCGCACATCATCGTTGAGGCGGGCTAGCATGACAACCGAGCAGATTTCCTCTGGCGGCACTTGCGTGGCGACACCGCCACGACCACACGGGCGGCTGGGCCGCCGCATGGCACTGGTGCTGGGCATCATCTTCTTCTTGCTGGCAGACGTGGCGGGCGGCGCGACGCTGCTGGTGCGCAGCGCGCTGCCCCAGACCACCGGCACGGTGCATCTGGCGGGGCCACACGGGGCCATCACCGTCACGCGGGATGGCTATGGCGTGCCGCACATCGCCGCCAGCGACGCGCACGACACCTTCTTCGCCCAGGGCTACGTCACCGCGCAAGATCGCCTGTGGCAGATGGAGTTCAACCGCCGGGTGGCCGCTGGACGGCTGGCCGAGATCTTGGGGCCATCCGTGATCGAGGCGGATAAGGTGCTGCGCACGCTGGGGCTGGCGCGCTCCGCCGCCGCCGATGTGGCGCGGCTGACGCCCGCGCTGCACGCGGAACTGGATGCCTATTCGGCGGGCGTCAACGCCTTCCTCAACGGCCACCAAAACGCGCTGCCGCTGGAGTTTCGCCTGCTGGGCTTCACGCCCACGCCCTGGCATGATGAAGACTCCATCGCCTATGGCAAGGTGGTGGCGCTTAGCCTGGACGACACTTGGTATATCAAGCTGGCGCGCTTCGCCGTCCTGGCCAAGACGGATGCCAAAACGGCGGCGGCGCTCTTTCCCGCGTACCCCGCCGACAATCCCACGCTGACGGATGGCACCGGGCTGGCCCAGGTGGCCATGGGCACGGAG
>JACDGC010000237.1 GCA_013815535.1 Ktedonobacterales bacterium | reverse complement strand
TTTCGGGGGTGAAGAGATCAGTGCAAAACTCGATGTCGCCGTCGATCACATTTGGATAATCCGTGATGGTCAAGCCGATGTCAGCTTTGACCATCGTGGTTTTTTGTATCAAAGGGCTGAGCGCGATATTCCCCACGGACTGCTTCATGACTGCGGCATGTTGCAAACCAAAGAAGACCTGAAAGAGCGGCGTATAGCTGGGATTGCGTTCCGGGTTGATGTCTTCGAGGATCTTTTCCAGCGGTGTGTCCTGATGTTCATAAGCACTCAAGCAGGTCTCGCGCACGCGCTGAAGCAGTTCACGAAACTGAGGATCGCCTTCTAACTGAGCGCGCAGCATCAGCGTATTTACAAACGGCCCAATCACTGCTTCCAGTTCGGGGCGCGTGCGATCCGCGATGGGCGAACCGATGATGAAATCATCCTGCCCACTATAGCGATAGAGCAACGTCTGGAAGGCTGCCAAGAGCAGCATGAAGAGCGTCACGCCTTCACGCTGTGCGAGCCCGTGGAGGGCTTGGCCGAGGTCCCTGTCCAGCGAAAATGTCGTATGCATCCCTTTGTGGCTGAATTGCGCTGGGCGGGGAAAGTCGGTGGGCAACTCAAGAATATGGCTGGCATCGGCCAACTGACCATGCCAGAAGCGTAATTGTTCGTCAAGTACCGGTCCTTGCAACATCTCCCGTTGCCATTCGGCAAAATCGGCGTATTGCAAGGGGAGTTCGGGCAATATGGCTGGCTGCCTGTTGATGGTGCCATGATAGAGTGAGATGAGTTCGCGCCAGAAGATGCCGCTCGACCAGTGATCGCTGACGATGTGATGGGTGACCACCACCATGACATGTCTTGTGGCCGACAGCCGGATCAAGAGGGCACGGATGAGCGGCCCAGTCTGCAAGGTGAAATGAAACGCCACTTGCTCGGCAACCAGGCGGTTCTCTTCGGCGGTGCGTTGCTCATCTGGCAGCGCGCTGAGATCTTCTAAAGGAAAGGGAATCGTCAAAGAGGGCGCGACGACTTGCCAGGGATGGCCATCACGAGCAACGAAGGTGGTGCGCAGGATCTCATGGCGTGCGAGAATCGCCTGCAAGCTCTGGGCAAGCGCTTCGTAATCCAGCGGCCCCTGCAACTGCATCACATCAAAGATGTTGTACAGGGAAGAAGGCGGCTCGAGTTGATCGATAAACCAAAGACGCTCCTGAAAAAATGATGAATGGAATTGTTCCAGCGTCGTTACCTCTGACTCGAGGGGGCCCATAGTGTGATACCCTTCCTAAGTTGTGTGATGATCGCTCAACAGAGCGCAGGCTGTTCCTCTACGCAAAACCCATATGCCTGTCGTGCTAAGCGACCCAGACCTGGGGTTTTCCATAGATTCTTGTATTACTCGCGCGATCGTATGAAGATTGAGATGAATGCGTTCGTGACCGAGAAATCATGTGTCTCGGATAATGGCGCTCTGCCGCGCCACGCCAACCGCTGCACAAGCGTGCCCAGAATGGGCGTTGCTGGTGACGCGCGGCTGACGAGATCAGCATGCAGATCTTGCGAGATGCGCCGCCGCACCTTCGCCATGGCGGCGGTGCGAATGAAGCCTGACCAGCGTTTACAGTGCATCTGTGGGATTTTCGGCGCTAAATTGTGGAAGATGGCTAAAGCTGCCGCGGGTTGTGACGCTATGGCGACCATGAGTACTCAACCTTAGTTGCGCTTCGTTGCGCATCCATTTCGATATCCAGCCATATGGTGCGAGAAGCTGCGAACGACTCGGGCCGTATGGGGGAGGCTGCCAACTTACATGGGGCACCCTGCCTAGCCAATGACAAAAGATGCCAGTTATGCCTGCATGCTAACCATGTTGCGGTGCTTTCCACAATGCCGTCTTTTGTGACCGTAAGATATCATACAGGATACAAGATATCAAGTGGTTGGCGCTTCCCATCCTTGCGCGGACCGTTATTTGTCCTTCTTTGGCATTGCGATGACGCAACGTGGTTGCCCAGGATTGTGGCAACCTGGGGGGATCTGTCAGCCTCTTCGTGGCGGAAACGCCCTGATCTCAAGTTGGTTGCCGCAGTGGCGAGAGGCCAGCTTGAGATCAGGCCCGCGCTTACGCGGATGCGGAAAGCGGAATCGCGCTGAGTTGCGCGATGGCCGCGCCAAGGGGCGGTTGTTGCCCGACGCTCGCGCCAGAAATGATGCGCCAAAAATTGGCGCTCGCTGTCGGCCAATCATCCAGCAGCCCAGCGGCAAACTGACTGCCCGTCATGGCCACATAATGCCGCAGCAACGCACCGATGTCACGGACATCCTCTGGGGATAGGCCGCGCTCCAGGTGCATCGCTTCGCCGTTGAAGCGGTCGGGGAACACAGCGGCGGGGTCAAAGACATAGGCGACGCCGCCAGACATGCCTGCGCCGAAGTTGCGCCCTGTTGGCCCCAGAATGATGACCACCCCACCCGTCATATATTCACAACCATGGTCGCCCACGCCCTCCGCGATGGCCACCGCGCCACTGTTGCGTACCGCAAACCGTTCTCCCGCGCGCCCCTGCACCATCAGCAAACCCCCTGTCGCGCCATAGAGCACCGTGTTGCCCACGATGACCTGGGTGTGGGGGACGAAGTCGCGTTGGTGGGGGGGCGTGATGACGATCTCGCCGCCAGTCATGCCCTTGGCAACGTAATCGTTGGCATCGCCCGTCAGCAGCAAGCGCATGCCGGGGAGGCAGAACGCGCCAAAGCTCTGCCCTGCGCTCCCCGTAAAATGGCTGGTGATGCTGCCACTGGGCAAGCCAGCGTCGCCCCAGCGCCGCGCGATCTCCCCCGCCAAGGAGCCACCTACGGTGCGGTCACGGTTGGTGATGTGCGATTGCACCAAGACCCCATGCCCGCGTTCGAGCAGTGGCAGGGCGTCATCGAGCAGCCGCGCTTCGGGGGACGGTTGGCTGGGCACGAGGACACGGTCTGCATTGAGGGTGTGGCGGCGTGGCGTGGCATCTGGCCCGTTGGCGAGCAGTGCTGTGAGGTTCAGGTGTGCGGGGTGGGCGGTGGGCAACACTTCCAGCAAATCCGCCCGACCGATGATCTCGTCTAATGAGCGGAAACCGAGGGAGGCCAAGATGGCGCGCACATCCTCCGCCAGCGCCAAGAGGAAGTGGGCGACATGCGCTGGGGTACCCGTGAATTTTTGGCGCAAATCGGCCCGTTGCGTGGCAATGCCAGCGGGGCAGGTGTCGAGGTGACATTGACGGGCCATGTCGCAGCCGAGGGCGATCAAGGCTGCCGTGCCCATGCCATATTCATCCGCGCCGAGCAGCGCCGCGATGATGATGTCGCGCCCCGTTTTGAGTCCGCCATCCACGCGCAACCGCACGCGGACGCGCAAGCCGTTCAAGCGCAGCACCTGTTGCGCCTCAGCCAGCCCCATCTCCCAAGGAATGCCGACGTGTTTGATGGCGCTCAGCGGCGATGACCCTGTGCCACCATCGTGCCCACTGATGAGGATGTAGTCGGCGTGCCCTTTGGCGACCCCCGCTGCGATGGGGCCCACCCCGCGTGTGGCAACCAATTTCACCCCGACCGCCGCCCGGGGATTCACCTGTTTGAGATCGAAGATGAGTTGGGCGAGGTCCTCGATGCTATAAATATCATGATGCGGGGGAGGTGAGATCAAGGGGATGCCAGGGCTGGTGTGGCGTAGCCGCGCGATGTGTTCCGTGACTTTGCTCGCGGGGATTTGGCCCCCCTCGCCGGGCTTGGAGCCCTGGGCCATCTTGATCTCGATCTCTTCGGCATGCGCGACATAGGCCGCCGTCACGCCGAACCGCCCCGATGCGATCTGCTTGACGCGATTATTCATGGCGACGCCGTCGCGCTGCATGGTGAAGTGGGTGGGGTCTTCGCCGCCTTCACCAGTGTTGCTGCGCGCGCCCAGTTGGTTCATGCCCAGGGTCAGCGTCAGATGGGCTTCGGGGCTGAGCGACCCCACCGACATAGCACTGCTGACGAAGCGCCGCACAATCGCCGCCGCTGGCTCCACCTCTTCGATGGGAATGGCGGTGCCTGCACGCCAGATGAGTTGATCGCGGATGGCCGTCGCTGGGCGCTGATGGACCAACGCCGCATAGTGTGCGTAATCTTCAGGGGTGCCGCTTTGGGCGACGCGTTGCAAAGCCTTGACGATGGCTGGATTCGCCGCGTGATATTCGCCGTTGCGGCGAAAACGCACATAACCGCGATCCGCCAGATGCCGTCGCTGGTCATCATCCTCCTCAGCCAGGCGCGTGGCATCTTCCTGCTGCTGGCACACGCGGGCGTGGATCTCACGCAAGCCTAGGCCCCCCAAGGATGAGGGCGTGCCGGGGAAATAGCTGGCGATGAGGTCGGCATCCAGCCCAAGGGCCTCGAAGAGTTGCGCGCCATGATAATTCTCCAACACGGAAATGCCCATGCGCGCTATGATCTTGAGCAGCCCCTTTTCTAGGGCACTGCGATAATACCGTTGGGCCTGGGCAGGTGTGAATGCTTCCAGGCCCCGCGTTCCAGCAAAGGCGCTGGCGGTGGCCAGGGCGAGGTAGGGGTGGATGGCATTGGCACCATAGCCGATCAAGAGGGCCGCCTGGTGGGTATCCCACACGCCGCCCGTTTGGGCGATCAAGCCAACCTGCGTGCGCACTTCGGCACGCAGCAGCGCTTGATGGGCAGTGGCAAGTGCCAGCAACATCGGCACCGGGGTGTGGCCATCTGCCACGTCACGGTCCGAAAGTAGCACCACCCTTGCGCCAGCGTGGGCGGCTGCCACAGTGCGCGCGCCGATCATCTCCAATGCGCTGGCCAGCGCCAGAGCGTCGGTGTCTGTGGGGTCCGCGATGTAGTCACAGGCAATGAGCGCGGATTGCAGGTGGTGCTGCTGAGCGGCCCGCAACACGTGGCCCAGCAATTCATCATCCAGCTGGGGGGTGGGCAGCGTCAGCAACATCTGGGTCGGTTCCGCACCAGTGAAGGCGGAGCCGCGTGGCCCCAGGTAGGCCGTGAGCGACATGACGCTGCGTTCGCGCAACGCGTCTATGGGGGGATTCGTCACCTGGGCGAAACGTTGCTTGAAATAGGCGGCAAGTGGGCGCGGCTGCTGCGACAGCACGGCCAGGGGGGTGTCGTCGCCCATGCTCCAGACCGCTTCACCATTCCCGGCGGCTAGCGGGCGAATGATTAGTTCGACATCTTCATGCGTGTACCCGAAACGGGCTTGCAGTGGCAGCAGATCGCTGGGTGGCAGTGGCAGTGCTGCGGGTGGATCGGGAGCGATGGCCAGTTGATGCTGTTGGACCCAGTCCGCATAGGGGGCTTGCAGTGCCAGGGTCGCTTTGATCTCTTCGTCGGTGAGCAAGATGCCGCGTTGCAGATCCACCGCGATCATTTGCCCTGGCCCCAGGCGGCCTTTCGTGACCATCGTGTGGCGTTCATCATCAAGGACGCCCACCTCCGACGCCACCACCAGCAATCCATCGGCAGTGACGCTATAGCGCAAGGGTCGCAAGCCATTGCGGTCGAGTTTCGCGCCAACCACCTGACCATCGCTATAGACCAGCGCCGCTGGGCCATCCCACGGTTCCTGCATGGTGGCGTGCGCGGCATAAAAAGCGTGCAGCGCGGGCGCGAGATCGGTCTGATTTTCCCAGGCTTCGGGGGCCAACACGGCCAACGCTTTGAGCAGGCCGCTGCCCGTGTGACGCAGCAATTCCACCACGTTGTCCAAGCTGGTCGAGTCACTGCCACCCGGCTGAATGACCGGGCGCAACCAGTTCACCTCAGTTGGCCAGTGGTGGGCGAGCACGGCGGCCTCGCGCGCCGACATCCACATGCGATTGCCCTGCACGGTGTTGATCTCACCATTGTGGGCGAGGTAGTGAAATGGTTGGGCCAGCCGCCAACTGGGAAAGGTGTTGGTGCTGTAGCGCTGATGAAAAACGGCGAATGCCGTGACGTAACGTGGATCGAGCAGATCCGAATAGAATTGCGGCAGTTGTGCCGCCGTGAGCAAGCCCTTATAAACGACGGTGCGCGCCGACAGCGAAGGAATGGCAAAGCCCGCAGGCACGTGGGCCACCAAGCGTTGCTCCATCTCACGTCGGGCCAGATAGAGGCGCGCCTCGGTGGCGTCGTTCGCCACATCGTCGTCGGTGATCTCGATGACGACTTGCTCGATCTGCGGGCAATCGCGTTGGGCGCGTTGGCTCAACACCGCGCGGTCGATGGGCACCACGCGCCAGCCCAGCACGCGCATGCCACGACGGGTGATGACCTCCGCCAGCACCTGACGGATCTGCGCTTGGGCTGTTGGTTCCTGGGGAAGGAAGCACATGCCCAGGGCTAGATGGGAGGCTGCATTGGGGGC
>JACDGC010000236.1 GCA_013815535.1 Ktedonobacterales bacterium | reverse complement strand
ACCTCGTGTCAGCCACGTGGCGCGCTGGGTGGATAGCGTTGTGCTGGCACATCTATAGGCATGCTTGATGCAAAAAGGGGCTGGGCTAGATCCAGCCCTTGCGTTTGAAATAATAGAGTTGCATGGCTGTCAGCAGTCCCATCCCCAGCAACACGACCCAAAAGAAGTAGCCGTTATCATGCACCACCTGCGGTGAGAAGGCGAAGTTTTGCCCGAAGACGCCCGTGATAAAAGTGATGGGCATGAAGATCGTCGCGATGACGGCCAGTTGCTTCATGACGATATTCAGCCGATTTGAGACGGTGGATAAATAGACATCCAGCAGGCCGCTCATCAGATCGCGGTAGGAATCGAGCACCTCGAAAGCACGAATCAGATGGTCGTGCATATCCGCGAAATAGGGTTCCACCTCGACGGGGATGACATCACCCGTGCGGGCGATGAGCGCGTTCGCGACCTCCACTTGTGGACTGATGACGCGGCGCATCAGCCCCACCGTGCGCTTCAGTTGAAAGATGCGCCCCTGCACCGCATCGGTCACCGAGTTGACGGTGGCATCTTCCAGGTCGTCGATGACGCCGTCAATTTGATCGAGCACCGGGAAATAGGAATCCACCAAATTATCCAAGATGCTGTGCAGCAGGCGGCTCATCCCGCGCCCCATGACATCCGCCGCGATCTTGCCTTTCCACACCGTGTCGCACAGCGATTCCAGCCAGGGGAAGGTTTCGCGATGGGCCGTGATGACGAAATTTTGGCCGAAAACAATATCCAGCTTGATGGTCGCGCCGTTCTCCGTCGCTTCATCAAAGGTCAGGCCGTGCATGACGAGATAAAAATAGCTTTTGCCCTCGGTGAATTTCGCGCGTTCGCGGTCCTCTTGCATGGTATCCAGGGTGATCGATGAGAGCTTGAAGACGGAGTGCAACTGGTCGCGACAATCCGTGATGTCGCCGTCAATATCCAGCCAAATGACCGCCTGTGGATCGCGCAGCACATCACCAAGGGTCTTGAGCGTTACCTGTTTGTTGAGCTTGCCATTTTGCCAAACGAGGAGGCGTTGTTGCATGGGCGGGGCTCATTTCTGCAAAGATCAGTTTCACCCCTCATTATCGTTCATGGGCGCGTAAATAGCAGGGGTATAGGACGTTTGCGCCGACAACATGGGCGTGACAGCGAGCTTGCTGCCACGCCCATGTCAGGTGCGCGGATGCCTCACCACGTGAGTTGGCGCAACGGCACTTCGTCATGCCACCACAGATAATGGGGCACGCGTGGGTCGCGCTGCACACACAGGTGCGTGCGCCCGGTCGCTGTCCCTTTGATGTCGAAGCGCCGCCCGATATGCATCTCAAGGTAGGGCAAGTCATCGAGCTGTGGGTGACTGAAAGCGTCAGCCAGATTGCTGACCGTGAGGATGGTGAAGCCTTGTTCTTGCGCCCATGCCCCCAGACCGCGAAAAGGCAATTCCATATAATTGCGTGACCACGTCAAGTGGCGGTGCCAGCGCAACTTGGGGCCGCTAATAGTCAGATAGTGGCGCAATTTCGGCAACAGATGATCCATCCGCCCCGGACGCTCAGGCGCGATGGGCCAGCCAGTCCACAGGCGAGCTGGCCCCCACACAGCGGCATCCAACGTCAGCGCGGCACGGATGGGGCGCGCGGGTGCAACGGCGCTGCCATCACGCAGATCCGCCAGATATTGCAAGATGGCCGAGCCACCCGCGCTATGCCCAAAGAGGTAGATATTTCCCACATCAGCTTCGGGCAGTGCCGCCAGCAAGCGCGCGATGCGTTGCCCCGCAATGCGCGCGAAATGCGCCTCAACATAGCGCACGTGCCCTTGCAGCCACTCTTCCCAGGCGATGCCAGGGGCGATGTCGGCGCGATCAGGGTAACGGGCGCGCAGCGTCTCGCCCAGGTGATCGAGCCACAGTGCCCACTGCCGCACGCCCACCCGCTTCAGCCAAGGCACCACCGGGATGCCATGCGACAAGATCAGGATGTCATCGGCTTCGGGCAGGGGCAGATCGAACGAGGGGGTGTTGCATCCCAGCAAACGCCCCATCAGTTGCCGCTGGGGCAGCGCCGCCTGCCGACGACGCAGCCAGGCCAAGCGGCGGCGGCGGGCCTGGCGCTCATCAGGGGTGAGCGGGCGCACCAGCCGTGGATTAATGAGCGAGATGAACCCCATCATCACGAAGAAGATTGGCAACCACAGCGACCGTGGCACCAGACGACGGATGATGACTGACAAAGACGGCACTTCCATTTTCGTGGTGAACCTCACTACGCGACGCCAGCTGCGCCAACCCAGAACCGCAGATGGATGAAATAATCACCTCTATTATACGATCTTTCTTGCCCGCCTGGCTGGCAAGCCGCAGCTAGGGGGCACCCGTTGCCAGATATTCCGTCAGGCGCTCTGCCGCGCCCGCCACATTCGCCCAGCGGATCGTGACGGTGGGGGTCGCATGCCAGTGGGCAAACCGCTGCAAAGTTTCAGCTAATTCGCGCAGCAGCCGGTCGGTCAGCCGCACCGCTGGCTCAAAGTGCAGCGCTTTGACCTCCATGATGCCCGCTTGCCGGTGAGCCTTGGGGTCCAGCCGCCCCACCAGCGCGCCCCGATGCAAAATCCCCAACGAGAAGTAGCCATACTGGCGCTTCGGCTGTGGCGTATAGCACTCAATGGTGTAGTCAAAGTCAAAGAGGTCGCGTGCCCGCGTGCGATCCCAGATGATGGGGTCAAAGGGCGAGAGGAGGGTGGTGACGCGGCTGTGCAGCTTGCCCGCCTGCGCCGCCTCGGCCAGCGCCAGATGGTCGGGGTGCAGATAGGCAGGTTCGTCCCACCCACTGATGCGCGCTTCGACCAACTCACCCGCAACGGCCAACTCATGCAGATAGGCGGCGCTGCCGGGTTTGGGGGTGCGATAGTAATCTGGCACCCACCGCGCCAGGGCGATGCCCAGCGCCCGCACGGTGCGCAAAGCGAATTGGCGGCGCACCTCGTCATAGCTGGGGGCGTCGGCATCATCCCAATCGGGCAAGACGGTCGCACGGGTCGCGTAGAGGCGGTGAAAGTTGTGCCGCCCAGCGACCATCAAATCACCGACATTGAAGAGATGCTCCAGCGCCTGCTTCTCGATCTTCCAGTTCCACCAGCCACTCTGCTCGGTGGCAACGCGGGCGAAATCCGCTGAGCGCGCCATCCCCTGCGCGGCCACCACCGCCTGCACCTGCGCCACCACATCGGCATGCTCCGCCAGCCACTCGTGCGAGGTGCGCCAGCCCTTGCGTCGGTCGAGCATCAGGCGGCGATAGAGGGGATAGTCTTCGATAGGCAAGAAGCAAGCTTCATGCGACCAAAACTCGAAGAGCACGTGTTCGCTCAGCAACGCTTCGAGCCAGGGGAGGGGAAAATCGCCCAAACGGCTCCACAGCACCAGATAGGGGCTACGCGCGACGACATTGATGGTGTCGATCTGCAACACCCCCATTGCGCGAATCGTCGCCAACACATCGGCCTTGCGTGCGGCCCGCCGGGGTGGCACGGTCAATCCCTGAGCCGCCAGCAACAGATCGCGCGCCCCTTGCCGCGAAAGCTCCATCACCCCATCCTCCTGTTTCGTGCTACTATGTTTGCTTCATGATAGCACAAATTTTCGAGAATAGCGGTGCTATTGGGAATGCCGAGTGGTTGTGGGAACGCCATGCGGTGGCAGGGATTTAGCGTGCCGCGCCTAAAAAAAGGGGCGAGCGCGTTTGCGCTCGCCAAATAAGGCCGAAATGGTTTGTGAGGTGTGGACAAGAGAGCGATGAAACGAGAATGCCTGCAAGCGCCTCGTGGCGCACGATGTGAAGCACGAGGCGCGTTGCGGTGGTCAACATGAGTGAGGTTCAGACCTTACTTCGTGTTGCCTTCGGGCGCTTTCTTCGGGGTGGCGCGGCCACGTTCGCCGCCCTTTTTCCCGATGCGCGAATAGAACTCAAGGCCCTGCACGCGCTTGGTGGACTCGCCACCCTTCTTGCCGATCTCGGCATAGAAGCCGGGGCCGCGCTTCTCTTTCACGGCCTCGCCACCCTTTTTGCCGATGCGCGAGTAGAACTCGGGACCATATTTCTCACGGACGGCTTGACCGCCATGCTTCGCCTTCTGCGAACCAGGCTCAGGACCACGTTTCTTGGGAGCGGTATTCTCTGCCATCTCTGTTCACCTCTAATTTGTTGGGGGGGATGATGCGTCGCACGAGTGTGCAACGCAGAATCTGTGGTGGGGAAGCACCCTGCCAGGGTAGAAAGCACATAGCTTGCCAACCAGCAAGACGTTCGCCCGATAGGACGCTCAATTCGTCGCCACTTCGACGAATGGGGCTGCGGTCGCGTCCGAGGGTGAAGCGTGCCGCACGGTGGCGACACGATTCGCAATCAGCGCGGCGACCGCACCCGCGCCAATGCCATTGCCGATATTGACCACCACCAAACCAGGCGAGCAGCTTTGCAGCATGGCCAGCAGTGCCCCTTCACCTTGCCCCCCCATGCCATACCCGATGGGGGTTGGCAGTCCGATGACCGGAAAGGGAACCAGGCCCGCAACAAGCGAGGGCAATGCACCGTCCATGCCCGCCGCCACAATGGCGACATCGGCACCGTTGGTGATGAGCGCATTCAAGGGATCGAAGAGTCGATGGACGCCAGCGACGCCCACATCAAAGATGCAAGTGACCTGGCACCCCATCGCTTCGGCGATGAAGCGCGCCTCATCGGCATAGGGAATATCTGATGTGCCTGCGGTGATGATGCCGATGTGCCCACCAGATGTCGGTGGGGGTGTGCCCGGCAAGGTCAGGCGCAGAGCGTGGGACAGGGGGAAGCGCAGCGACTCCGCTTCAGGGAGCGCGGCCACCACCTGGGGCAGCATGGCATCGGGCAGGCGCGAGATCAGCGCCCGACCAGTGCTCGCGAGAAACTGGCGGGCAATGGCGATCACTTGGTCGGCTGATTTGGAGTCAGCGAGGATCACTTCGGGGATGCCCCGACGTGTCGCGCGGTCCAGATCAGGCCGATCGAGTGCGGTGGCGGGCAGGGACTGCGCGCCGTCGCGGTGGGTGATCGTCTCGTTGCCGTGTGCCATGGTTGGTGTGCCCTCGTAGTTGTGCGCGTGATTGTTCATCACAGTGCAAACCACCCATCAGTATTCAGTCTACCATGCGAGCCACCAGCGGACATAGGAAATTGCTCACAATGCCCACCAGGGAGGGCTACGCATGCCATCCTGGCTGCTTTTCATCATCGGCACGTTCTTGCGTCACCTGAAGGGTGGTTACATGAAGCGACTGGTGATGTCAAGCTCATCTGTCCATACGAGCGGAGGGGGATTGAGGATACGCCCGCAACGCCCGTTGGCAGGGAGTGTGAAATTGCACCACTCACGCCGCTTGGACATCTGCTCGCAGGCATTACCATAAGTGTAGCACAACACCGCCTGCAACCACAACGCTACGCCAACGCAACTGTAAGGAATGTGCAAAGGGCACACTGCCACGCGAGCAATGTGATAGCCAGCCACCACTTTCTCCTTAAATAGTCGCGGGCTTTTCATCCGCCACATGGGCAGCGCGTGCTGCTGCCGCCGTGCCCGTGCGCTCGCCCAGTCAGCAGCGTTCGCTGGCGCAGGCGCGGGCACACCATGCAGTCTGGCACCCCCGTTGCGATGGCTATCGTTGAGATCAGGGAAGTTCCACAAGGGAACGGGGTTGGGGAAGGAATCATCACTCCTATGCGCGACACATTGTTTACGGGTGTGGATATCGGCTCGACCAAGATCGCCGTGGTGGTTGGGCAGTTGGACCGCGAGCGTCATCTGCACATCCAGGCCGCCACCCAGGAACCAACGCAGGGCATCCGACGCGGTGGCATCACGGATATCGACGAGGTAGCCAATGGCATCACCCGAGCGCTCGACCGCGCCGCGCACCTGACGGGCGCACGCAGCATGCGTGCCTTTTGCTCCATCTCGGGCGCGCACATCCAGTCGCAGAACCATCGCGGCGCGGTGGCCATCGCGCCCAGCAACCGCGACATCGACGGGGATGACATCACGCATGTGCTGGATGTCGCAGGCTCCGTCCCGCTGGAGGCTAACCGCATGGTCCTGGCGGTCTTGCCCCGCACCTATCTGGTGGATGGCCAAGACGGCATCAAAAATCCTGCGGGAATGGCTGGCTATCGCCTCGAAGCCGAAGCACACATCGTCACTGGCGCGCACTCGGCCTATCGCAACCTGCTGAAATGCGCCGAACGCGCCCGCCTGGAGGTGGAGGATGTCGTCGTTGCGCCGCTCGCCGCTGCCGAAGCGGTGCTGGCCCCGGGTGAGCGCGACGGCGCGACGGCGCTGATCGACCTAGGGGGGGGCAC
>JACDGC010000235.1 GCA_013815535.1 Ktedonobacterales bacterium | reverse complement strand
CCCCCAGGCCATTAGCCCCTGGCTCCACTGGGCCGAGAGGCGCGCCGTGCGTCGCCCCAGATCTTGCATCCACGGCATCATCGTCATCGCCTCCTACCCGCACATGTCGCTAGCTGGCAAGCGTTTGTGTTGGACTATTCGCCTTTAAGCATACGACAAACACACCAATTTGGGAAACCAGCACGCGGGATCTCTCACGAAAACTTTACCTGCTGTCGATTTATAAACAAGATAGGACGACGCCGCATCACCAATCTCAAGAAGAGGGAAAGCACCATGAGCTTACTCGAATTCACCCCCAAGGGGGCGCTCGATCACCACCTGATAGCGCAATTGCGTGACCAATGGCGCGCCAGCCAACCGAGCGCGGCGACGGGAGTGGTGATCAGCGGCAGCGCCCTGCGCTACACCACCCCCGAGGGATTGGCCGAATTCGCCACCTTGCTGGAAGCGTGGCATGCCGAGCGGCCCGATCTGCCGCTGTGGCTGTGCCACTTGGAACCCGAGATCGTGTTGGCGCGGCAACTGGCCGACATCGGCCATTGGTGGCAAATCGCCCCCGACCGCGCGACCGTGCTGTGGGAACTGGGCCTGCACCGCGAAGAGGCCAGCACCACCACCACCGTTCTCAGCGCCTCTGCGTCAGCCAAAGGACATGTGCGCCCCACAGGCTTGGCCACGTTGGATAGCCTGTTGGGTGGTGGCTTCGAGCCTGGCAGCGTCTGGTATGTGGAGGGGGCCCCAGGGTCGGGCAAATCATTGCTGGCGTTGCACTTCTTGACGGAAGGTCTGGCCCAGGGCGAGCCGGGGCTCTACATCACCGCTGCCGAGCCCCCCACCAAGAGCGCGCAAGCCTTTGCGAAAGCGTGGCCCACGCTGGAAGAAGCGCTGACGGCGGGCACGCTGGCCGTGTTGGACCCCTCGCCCTTCTTCACCGAGTTGCGGTTGGCGAAGGAGCGCCGCACCCGTGGCCGCGTCGATTCGTGGGATGAAGTCTGGCGCTTCGTGCAAGATGTCACCCGCCAGAGCCGCAACCAAGGCGCGAAGCGGATCGTCATCGATCCGCTGACGCCCCTGTTGCTGGCCCACGAGAGCGCGCTGGATCTGTGGGATATTACCCAAACGCTCGTGACGGCGCTCAGCGACAACATGGGCGCGACGACCCTGTTATCGCATGTCACCCTTCCGCAACCCGAATATGTGGCCATCGGCGGCGTGTTGAGCGCGCTGTGCCACGGCGTGCTGCGGGTGGCGATGCAGGCAGGCGTGGAACTGACGATCCAGGGCAGCAAACGCCGCCATGCACCGTGGGGCTTGCCCGCCGCGCAGGTGACGCTGGGGATGGCAGAGTTCGCCCCCCGCCCGCGCCCTGCCATTCGCTTATTGGAGCACGCCGTATGAGCAAGTTTTGGCGCACCCTCTTCCACGGCCCCGTCTTGGCCGCCCTGACCGTGGGCAGCTACCTGGGCCTGGCGCGCTGGCAGCACCAAACGGTGCAGGGGCTGGTGGTGGCAACGCTCATCCTGGTGGTGACGGGCATCGAGGCGCTGTGGTTCGTGATCCGGTGGTTCAGCCCGCTGGGAGGCTGGTTTGGTGATGTGGACCAAGAGCAAGCGCTGCTGCGCGCGCTGGAGCGCGAGTTGTCGCGATCATTGCGCCAAGGTTGGCATCTGACGGTGGTGGGCGTGCTGGGGACGTGGCGGCTGCGGCTGCCAGACGTGCGCGCCAAACTGCGCCTCAGCGATATCGTCATTCGCGGGCGGGGGGGCCACCTCATCATCTTGATGACCGATACGGAGATCGAGCAGGGCCAATTCGTGATGGAGCGCATGGCGCAGCATCTCCCCATCCGCGCCGTCGCGCTGACGGATGAGCATGCCGTGCCCGCTGGGATGGCGCTGGTCGGCATCGGTTCGCGCTATCGCAACCAGGAAGCCACAGCGGATGCCCCCACCATCGCCTTGCTGCGTGGGCTGCAACTGGGCCTCTTCCGTGCCCGGGCACGGCGCGTGCCAGGCGCAGCGGCCCCCGTCGTGCAGGTCGGTGCTGCCGCCATGGTGCAGGCGAACGCCAGCGCCACCGAGCGCCCGTTGCTGGACCTCACCCGCCGCGTCGCCTGAGCAATGGAGGAAGCATCACATGCCAAAGGCTAGTTTCAGTGAGGCGTCGATGGGGCAGGTGCGCGTCGCCACCACGCAGTCCCACCAGGAATGGGCGCAGCAGATGCAAGGTGCCGAGGCGCATCAGCGGCGCTCATCCTTGCATCTGATCGCCTTCCTCATGCTGGGGATCAACGTGCTGCTGTTCGCTTTCATCGTGCGCAACCTTGCCATCTTCGCGCCGCACTACACCGCGCTGGACCGCGCGAGCAGCGTGCTGCTGTTGCTCTCCGAGATCTATGTCACGCTGCACGGGGCGGGCTACTTCCTCAACATCATCCACGCGTCGCGCGCGCCGAATGTCGCCCGCCAGACGCGCCTGGCACGCCTGAACGTGCCCAGCGTGGCGATCTATATCGCCACCTATAACGAGCCAGCAGAGATCATCGAAGAAACCGTCATCGCCGTCACGCTGCTCGACTATGCCGATAAAGCCATCTACATCAATTGCGATCACCAATCCGCCGAGCAGGCACGGGCGGTCGGCGCCATCGCGCGCCGCCATGGCGTCCACTTCATCCACCGCACACCCAACACCGGGTTCAAGGCGGGGGGCATCAACGCCTTCATCAATCGGCTGGGGCGCGACCTGCCCGCCGCCGAGTTGCTGTGCATCTTGGATGCCGACTCCGTGCCCACGCCCACCTTCCTGCGTGAGATGGTGCCCTATCTGCAAGACGATCCGCGTTTGGCCTTTGTGCAGGCCCCGCAGTTCTATGGCAACGCGGCGGCATCACCCGTGGCGGCTTCCGCCGCGACCCAGCAAACCGTCTTTGCCAATTACATCTCCGAGGGCAAACAGGCCAGCGACGCGATGTTCTTTTGTGGCACCAATGTCGTCTTTCGCCTCGCCGCGCTGCGCGACATCGGCGGACTGCGCACGGATAGCGTCACCGAGGATTACGCGACCTCGATGTTGCTGCATCGCCGCCGCTGGCGTTCGCAATACTGCAACGCGGCCTATGTGACGGGAGTAGGGCCGACCGACCTGAATGCCTATTGGACGCAGCAGAGTCGCTGGTCGGTGGGCAACATGGAATCGTGCCGCGCCGCCTTGCCACTGATCCTCTTTGGGCGCGGCTTCACCTTTGGCCAACGCTGGGAATATCTGCTGAGCGGGTCGTACTATCTGGTTGGCGTCAACACGGTCGTCACCATCTGCGCGCCGACGTTGTACCTGCTCTTCAACATCCGTCCGCTGTTGATGTCGCCAATCGTCTATGTCATCGCCTATCTGCCGAATGTGGTGCTGGCCAACTGGTTCTATTTCGCGTCGATGGGGCAACGCGGATTCACGCCACGCCAACTCTTTCGCGCCCAGAGCCTCACCTTCATCACCTTTCCCGTCTTCGTTGGCTCGGCGGTGGCTGCGCTGCTGGGCCGCAAGCGGGCCTTCGCCGTCACGCCCAAGGGCGCGAGCGCGACGCTGCCGCTGCGCGCTTTTTGGCCGCACCTCACCCTGGGGCTGCTCCTCATCGTCGCCATGACGGTAGGGGTGACGCGCTTCATCCATGAATGGAACTTGGCCTTGATCGTCAACGTCTTGTGGTGTGCCTATCACTTGAATCTGCTGACGACCGTGCGACACTTCAACCGCCCCGAAGTCACGATGGATATCCCCAGCACGCTGACCGGGGGTGAGATGGCCCACGTGGTGGCGAACGCGTGAGGGCGAGACTGGCAGCACAGGCAGCTCATCTGCTATGATGTGCGGTGATACTGGTAATGGGGATGATGTCCAATTTTTCCACCCCTGGAGCCTGTCATGACGGAAATTGAGACGGCACAGGCACCGCCCGCCGCCGTTGCCGCACCGCAGACCCACCCCATCACGCACGCTTGGGAACGCGTGCGCTCCCTGGCGATCTATTTGTGGAGCATCCAGGCGCTGCGAACGGCGCTGGGGACGTGGGCCGCCACCCGCGCCCTCTTATGCACCCTCACCTGGCTGGGCGTGTTGTTGCAAACTAACCGCACAAACCTGAGTGATGGCCACGCCATCCTCAGCGCCACCGACTTCTTGAACCATTGGTGGATCTGGGATGGTGGGTGGTACATCATCATTGGCCAGGGAGGCTATCAACAGCCCGGCGAGATTGGCTTCTTCCCTCTCTATCCGCTGCTCATTCATGGCGGCGTGGGATTATTTCATGCCGTCAATCCGATTTTGATTGCCATGCTCGTGAGCAATCTCGGGACGCTGCTCGCCTTCATCGCCATCGCGTTGTTGGTGAGCTTCGACGATGCCAGCGACACCGCGCCGCGTTACGCCCTGCGCGCGCTGGCGGCCTATCCCTTCGCGTTGTATCTGTTCGCGCCCTATAGCGAGGGGGTCTTCCTGGCGGGGGCCGCGTGGGCGCTGTTGGCCGCGCGGCGCGGATGGTGGCCGCTGGCGATGCTCGCCGCCGCCCTGGCGGGGGTCACGCGCCCCTTTGGGGTGGTGCTGGCCCTGCCCCTGCTGTGGGAATATGGTCGCCAGGTGGGCTGGTGGGCGGCAGCAGCGGACCTCTGGCGCTGGCGGCACGACTGGCGCGGCTGGCTGCGCGATCACCCTGCCACACGCGACACGGCAGCCCGCCTCATCATTGGCATGGGCATGGTGCTGGCTGCCCCCGCAGGCATCGGCATCTATGCCATGTATTGCTGGCATGCCTATGGCAATCCGCTAATGTTCATTGCGGCGCAGCAACAGTACAACGAACACAACCACAGTGGAGTCATCGAGGGCATCTTCACCGCCACCCAACAATGGTTCGGCTTCGCAACGTCCTCTTATCCCCAGGCGCGCTGGCTGCTAGATGTGGTGCCATTGCTGGCCTGCACGCTTTTCACCTTCGCGACGATTCGGCGCATCCCCTTCGCCTACACGCTGTACTGCGCGGGGGTGTGCCTGGTGTGCTTCGCCACCCCCTCCATCGATGCCATTTTCCCGGATGTCTATGTCTCGGCGGGGCGCTACATGCTGGTGGCCATTCCCTTGTTCGTCTGGCTGGGCCGCTGGACGCGCGAGCGTGCCTGGCTTGAGACCCTGTTGATTCAGGGCGGTTGGGCGGTGCAGGTATTGCTGGTGATCTTTTTATTCAACGGTGGCTGGTTAGTGTAGGCGTAGCGGCAAGCGAAGCGAGCAAAAGGGCTAGCCACTTGGCCCAGCAGGTTGACAACGCCCGCCCATGCCATATAATACGCAGGTACATTGTCCTTTGGCGCTGCATCATTCTGTCTCATAAATCAAGACCAGCGAGTAGGGAGGCCATAGCCCCATGAACGAGGCAGCACCGGGCAGCGTGACCGTGTTGGTCGCGGACCCCGACCTAGCCCAGCAGCAACGCGTCAGCGCTTGCCTGCGGCCACGTTTCCGCGTGATTACCGCGAATACCCTGGCGGAAACCAGCCAGATGATCATGCAAAATCGTCCCGGCGTCCTCCTGATCGAAACGGATATGCCCGATGGCGACGGCAAAAGCTTCATCAAACAACTGCGCGAGCAGCCCGCATTGCGGCAGATGAAGATCTGCTGCGTCACCCACCGCTCGGGGGTACGTGATAAAGTGGCGGGCTTCCAGGCTGGCGCGGATGATTATGTCGTCAAACCCATCAACGAAAAGATGTTTTTGTGGCGCGTGGTGTTGCTGACGCGTCTGCGCTAAATTTATGGCCGCCCTTGCAGACCCTCCCCACAATGTGGCATCACTGGTAAGGATACCAACCACAATTGGGAAGTGATGGACGCTTACATGGCAGAAACACCCTTGCGCGTGATGATGGTGCACGCTCACCCTGATGATGAAGCGGTCGCGACAGGCGGCACACTGGCGCATTATAGCGCGCACGGCGCACGCACCATCCTGGTCACCTGCACGCGTGGCGAGGAAGGGGAGATCGTCGTCCCTGAACTGAAGGCGGAAATCGCGGATAGCGCGCCCTCCGTCGAAATCGGGCAAGAGCGCTTGGCGGTGGTACGTGAGCGCGAGTTGGCCGAAGCCGTCGCGGCACTGGGCATCAGCCAATTCTATTCGTTGGGCTATCGCGACTCAGGCATGGCGGGCACCGAGGCCAACGCCCATCCACGGGCTTTTACCAACGTCCCCATTCCCACCTCCGTCGCGCAACTGGTGGAGATCGTGCGGCGCGAACGGCCCCATGTGCTGGTCTCTTACAATGCGTATGGGGGCTACGGCCACCCCGACCACATCATGGCCTATCGCATCACCGCGCTGGCCTTCGATGCCGCTGCCAACACCGCTGTCTACCCGCAGCAAAGCGC
>JACDGC010000234.1 GCA_013815535.1 Ktedonobacterales bacterium | reverse complement strand
GGTGACGCAGCTCAATATCGGCTCCTCCAGCATTGGTTCCCTGCCAAAGCATTCGCAGGCACGCCAAGCGCTCACGACCCTGACGGGCAGCTATGGCTCGTTCAGCGCGAACACCTTCACCATCATCGCCCGTACCCCCGATGGCTCCGCCATCCTGACGACACCCAATCTGACGAGGGTCGCCAGCCTGTCGCAGTGGATTGCTCAACAGACGCATGTGACAAGCGTCATCAGCCTCACCAGCTTCCCGGCCACGCCAGGGCAGACGGCCCCCACCACGCAGCAACTCATCGGCCTCTATAGCAGCGGCGCGTATGCCCAAGTGCCCAGTCTGGTGCAAGTGGTCCAGGCAACGACGCAGAGCGATGCCACCATCCTCACCGTGTCCTCCGATCTGGGCATCGACACCGCCGCCAGCAAGCAATTGCTCACCCATCTGCGTCAAGACACCGCCGTGGCGGCACAGGGCCTGGCGGTCATCGTTGGGGGCACCCAGGCCCAATCGGCGGACCTGAACGGCGTCATCTATGGCAACTTTCCCTTGACGGTGCTCTTCATTTTGGTCGCTACGTACCTGTTGCTCTTGCTCATGCTGCGTTCGTTGCTCTTGCCGCTCAAAGCCGTGATCATGACGGGCCTATCGGTCGCTGCGGCCTTTGGCGCGATGGTCTTTGTTTTCCAGCAGGGGCATCTGCAAGAGCAACTCAACTTTACCCCGAATGGGTTCATCGACAATGTCATCCCGATTTTGATGTTCTGCATCCTTTTTGGGCTGTCGATGGACTACGAAGTCTTCTTGGTCAGCCGCATGCGCGAAGAATGGCAGAAGACGGGTGACAATGTGACCGCAGTGGCGCATGGGCTGGAGCAGGCTGGTGGGGTGGTGACGAACGCGGCACTCCTCTTCATCATCGTCGCGGGTTCCTTTATCTTCACCAGCATCAGCCAAATCCAGGAAGTTGGGCTGGGTTTGGCGGTCGCCGTTTTTGTGGATGCCTTCCTGGTGCGGTCGCTGCTGGTGCCTGCGGTCATGCGCTTGCTGGGTCGCGCCAACTGGTGGTTCCCTGGTCAAAAAGCACCTGCCCAGCAACCGACGACGGTGACATAATCGCCCAGGCAGCGGAATCCTCTGTTCCATTTGCACAGCGGCTCGCTTCACCCCAAACGGGAATCAGGAAATGACAACGAGATGGCATGCCAAACCATCCAAGCCTGAAGATGCGAGCCGCCATGAGGCAGGCCATTCGAGCAAAGGTGCTAGCGCCGTCACTGCCGTTTTATCGCGACGCAGCAGAAATGGCCATGTATAGGGGAATGTAGCGTGTTTTGCGCCGCTGCTCGTAGCAATTTCTGGGCCTCTGGGCCTCTCCCTTATCAAGCATCATGTCATCAAAGGAGCATATGCATGCGTAAACTCATTGTCAGCAACCTTGTCACTCTGGATGGCTATTACGAAGGTAAGGAGCGCAGCCTCACCGTGTTGTTTGACTATTTCCACGATGATTACACGGATGATGAGCATTTCGATCATTTTAACGCGGAACGGCTGCGAGCCGCTGATACTTTGCTGCTGAGTGGCCGAGAGGCATTTCTGGGTTTCAAAGATTATTGGACTAAATTGCCCAGCGACCCCAACGCCACCGTGATCAGACACGAGATCGCTGGACTGATGGATCGCATCGAGAAAGTCGTTATTTCGGATCACTTGGCTGCTGAGGAAATTGCTCCATGGGATAACACGCGCATCGTCAGACTGGCGGATGCCCACGCAGAGATCGCTCGGCTCAAACAACAGGCTGGCAGAGATATGGTGATCATGGGTGGCCGTACGCTCTGGAACGATCTGTTGGTTCATGATCTGGTCGATGAACTGCATCTGACCATTTTCCCGGTCATCGCTGGCGCGGGGACGCCCCTGTTTGTCGGTCGCCCCCCCGTCACTCTCAAACTCATCGAGACCCGTTCATGGCAGGGTTCAGGCAACATTCTCGCGTGTTATGAAGTTGGGCGCAAAAGGTCTTAAAGCGATCCGCAAAATGGGTGACACTTGCACCTGCTCATCATCGCTGCTCGTTGTTTTCCGCCAAAGTGCTCGTCTCTTCCCCACCCCTAGCGTATCCGATATGGATATGCTTGGGGTGCGAGCTACAAGACAAGAGAGAAGCAGTGTCTTTCTGATTTGATAAAGATTGGCGTTTTTCGAACACGGGAGAGGAGCAGGCACTTCCCCTTGTCACTGAGGTTGCCCCATGCTCCTCTTGAGGATCGGTCAAGCCGTTATCCCATCCCCGACTATGGAAACGGGGAAAGCCACCAGCTTGTCAAGTGACCGGGCGACCGGTCGGCGGCGGACGACGGTGCATGCATCCCCCTGGCTTCCAGATAGAGGGATGCATGCACCATTCTGCTAAATTTTCGCCGTGGGTCCCTTGGTTGATTTCTTGGCATGATTGTGAGCCACGGCAGCACGGATGACCTCTATAAGAGCATGCTCATTGATTCCATCGCCCTCATAGAGATCGAGCGCACGCCATCGATTGCCTCCGAGACCGGCGTTGAAGAGCTTGTGTGGATCTGGAAGACTTGCGCCTTGTGAAAAAGTCAGTTTTACCTTATCCTTGTGAGCATTAGCCACCACGATCAGTCCATCGTGAGACCAACATGGACTGCCCATCCACTTCCATTCCTCGATTATTTCGGGGTCAGCGTCATGAATGATGGTGCGAACACGGGTAAGCACCTCCCCCCGCCAGTCATGCAGTTCTGCAATGAGCCGATCAATTTGCTCGCTCGGTTTTGTGCTATTTTCCATGTTCATTTCTGTGGCTTTCCCTACTACATATGCAGAAAACCGCGACTACTGCATCGTTCAGATCATGGTACTTTGCATGAGGAGGGAATGTCAAGGAGAAGCGCGGTGCCAAAGGCGCAGCCCGCTGAATTCGCAGGTGCGATGGACGTTTTCGCCATCAACCAGCGTAAGATTGTCGCAAACGCCATCATGATGAGCGTCAGTGCCCTCCATCACGGGAACCGACAGTCGCACAGCGTGTGACGATTGAAACCGGTCAATCCATTTGTTATCGTATGAAATCAAGCACAGTGTCCTCCCGACGCTAGCTCCCGGCTCTGGTGACACGTTGGATACCACCTTGCTTTACGCTGCCCCTTCCTCTTGGAGGGCGCGTCATCTCCCTTGCCCAGGAAGGCACAAGGGTCATGGTCACTGCGTCCTCTGAACACCCCTTTTATAGGTTGTCCTGTTTGCGGTCAGCCGCCTTGAACGGTCATGTCATTTGCCATTGACGCTCACCTTACCGAAGTCCGGCGAATTCACCAAAGCTGGGCTAAGAACGAGATATGGTTTCGATCCATTGCCGGGCGTGTTATGTTGCTGCTTTTTTTGCTGCCGATAGGCGCGGGCGTGCATGCGATTGCCACAGGTGCGGGTCGGGCACCACCATGACTTGCTCCATTTCATCTCCTCATGGTATAGTTAATTCTGAGTGGATTACTCGGATTAGCGGCGGGCGGCGATGCGACCAGCCCAGGAGGAGATGGCAGCGATGCTTCATATTTCCACCCGTGGTGAGTACGGTGTGCGCGTGATGATCGATCTCGCCCGGCATTTCGAGGGCGGTTTGCGCTCCCTCACCGAGATTTCGGAAGATGAGGGTCTGCCTGTCCAATATTTGGAGCAGTTGATCAAGCGCCTGCGCGATAAGGATCTCGTCGCCAGTGTGCGGGGCGCGCATGGTGGCTATCAACTGACCCGCACACCCGACGCGATCCGCATGAGCGAGGTCTTGCAGGCATTGGAAGGCTCACTCGAAACCTATACCTGCCCCAGTGACAAAGACACGCAGGGCCAGACCTGCGACTGGGGACATCGCATCGATGATTGCACCACTCGCATGCTGTGGGCGCGGCTGCGGACTGCCATCTTTCAGACGCTCGATGGCATCACCCTGGCGGAACTCAGCGCCGTCCCCGCGCATCCGGCCCTGCGGGGCTTGCTCGCGGGCGGTGCTTCAGCATAAGCCTCTCCCAACCCTACCCGGCAAATTGCCGGTGATTTCTATGAGGAGTTAACCCATGGCCACACCAACGGGCGCGGCGGATCTCATCATCCGCGATCTGCACGCGACGGTCGCAGATAAAGAGATTTTGCGCGGCGTCAATTTGGAGATTCGTAAAGGCGAGACGCACGCACTGATGGGGCCGAATGGCTCGGGCAAAAGCACCCTCGCAAATGTCATCATGGGCCACCCCGCCTATACCGTGACGGGCGGCGAGATCATCTTTAAGGGCCACAACGTCGCTGATCTCACCGCAGATAAGCGTGCTCGCATGGGCCTCTTTTTGGCTTTCCAATATCCCCTGTCGGTTCCTGGGGTGACGCTTTCGAACTTCCTGCGCAGTGCCTATGCCGCCCGCAAAGAGGGGTTCGATCCCGATAAACCCGTTGAGGCGAGCGGCACCACCCCCAAGAAACGCAATTTGAATCCCACGGAGTTCCGCAAACTCTTGCAATCCAAGATGGAGATTCTCAAAGTCGACAACACCTTCCTCAGTCGCTACCTCAATGAGGGCTTCTCAGGCGGCGAAAAGAAGCGCGCCGAGATCTTGCAGATGGCGATTTTGGCGCCAGAGATCGCGGTGCTGGACGAAACCGATTCCGGTTTGGATATCGACGCCCTGCGTATCGTCGCTGAGGGGGTGAATGCGCTGCGTGGTCCCCAGATGGGTAGCCTCATCATCACCCACTATCAGCGGTTGCTGAACTACATCACCCCCGACATCGTGCATGTGATGTACAAAGGCCAGATCATCCGCACTGGTGGCCGCGAACTGGCGCTGGAACTGGAAGAAAAGGGCTACGCTTGGCTGACCGGCGAGGAAGCCGAAGAAGCCGTCGCAACCGCATAGAACGTGAGGGGGGGCGTGGCACGCGATTGCTGTGCCGCGTCTTCGCTCAAAGGATGGCTTGATGATGCTTGATATCTCGGCCCAGACGACGCTGGCGTCACTAGCAGCGCGCGAGGACTTCCCCATCCTCAGCCAGATGGTGCATGGCAAGCCGCTCGTCTACCTCGATAGCACCGCGACGGCCCAGAAGCCGTTGGCGGTGCTCGACGCGATGGATCGCTATTACCGCACGACCAACGCCAACGTGCATCGCGGCGCGTATGCCCTCAGCGAAGCTGCCAGCACGCACTATGAAGATGCGCGCAAAAAGGTGGCGCGGTTCATCCACGCCCGCTCGGTGCGTGAGGTCATCTTCACGCGCAATGCCACGGAGGGGCTGAATCTGGTGGCACAGACGTGGGGCCTCGCCAACATTGGCGCGGGTGACCTGATCGTGCTGACCGAGATGGAGCACCACAGCAATCTCGTTCCCTGGCAGATGCTCGCCGCCCGCACGGGGGCGATCCTCGACTTCATCCCCGTCACCGATGATGGCTTGTTGGATCAAGCGGCCTATGCGCAACTGCTGGAACGTTCGCCTAAATTGGTCGCCTTTTCGCTGATGTCGAATGTCTTGGGGACGATCACCCCGGCTCAGACGATGATCGCCCAGGCGCATGCTGCGGGCGCGGTGGTGGTTTGTGACGGCGCGCAGTCCGTGGCGCACCTGCCGACGGATGTGCGTGAGCTCGACTGCGACTTCTTGGCTTTTTCCGCGCATAAGATGTTGGGGCCAACCGGCATCGGTGTGCTCTATGGCAAGCGCGCACTCCTCGAAGCGATGCCCCCATTCATGGGTGGCGGCGACATGATCCGCGAGGTGCATCTGCGGAGCTTCACCACGAACGAATTGCCCTGGAAGTTCGAGGCAGGCACACCCGCCATCGCCGAGGCGATTGGCTTGGGGGCAGCGGTTGATTACTTGAGCGCGCTGGGGATGGCGGCGGTGGCGGACCACGAGGCCGCCCTGGCCGCGCAGATGATCGCCCTGCTCAGCACTCTGCCAGCCGTGCGGATCATCGGTCCGCTGAGCGGTCCACGCGGCGCGGTCGTCTCTTTCACCGTCGCGGATATGCATCCGCATGATCTGGCGACGCTGTTGGATGCCGATGGCATCGCGGTGCGCGCGGGGCATCACTGTGCTCAGCCCCTGATGGAGCGCTTCGGCCTCCCTGCCACCGCACGGGCCAGTGCGTATGTCTACACCAATGGGGCGGAGATTGCCGCGCTCGTCGCGGGCGTTGACCGCGCTAGCATGCTCTTTCACCAAGGATAGCATTATGGAAGATCTGTACCGCGCCTATATCCTCGAACTTCAGCGCGATCCCCATAATAAGGGGGAGATGGCCAACCCCGACCGCTTCGCCGCGTATGCCAACCCTTTTTGTGGCGACCGCTTGCAAATGAGTGTGCGACTGGATGGCGACCGCGTGGTGGATGTGCGCTTCAATGGGCAGGGCTGTGCCAT
>JACDGC010000233.1 GCA_013815535.1 Ktedonobacterales bacterium | reverse complement strand
GAGGGGGGGTGGGGGCATCGGCGCTTCGAGCGCGGGCGACGACATCGCCAGCAGATCGCCCACGTTTAGGACGATGGTGGGCGCGTCGGCCTGGGTGCGGTCGTCACGCTTGGAAAAGACGTACCCTTCGTCCTCAACGGCGTCCACGGTGGGCACGATCGTCTGAGGTGGGCGCGCCTTGGCGAGCAAGGCCACCTGTGCTGGTGTCAGAATGACGGTTGGGGGTTCATCGGCGCGGCGTTCATCGGGGACGGGCGGCTCCGCAATGGCGGCAAGTGGGCGGGTCGATTGCTCTTCGCTTTCCACCACGGCTTTGACGGACTGCGCGATATCCACAAATTCGGTGGAGGGCAGCGAGGCTGCACGAGCAACCGTCGTGACACGATATTGGGATCGTCGCCCCCGCCGCGTATTTTTGGTGCCCATGATGCTCAATGACCTCCTGCCCTGCTCTGCCTGCTGTGGAATACAAGATAGCACACTTGGGGCTGAGCCAGGAAATGATCGGCCACAGGGGGGACTTTCTTCCTGGCTGTTTTTCATCCAATGCTGTGACCCCGCCAGAGGGCCTGCCGTTTCACAATCAAAACACTATGGTCAAGCTTGTGTTTCTGTTATAGTGAGCATGCATTTGTTGGGAGTTTCTGAAAAAATAGAGGATTGATGGAATCAAGCTACCGTACAAATCTTGTCACTGAGCGGTTGGGAACAGGAAGGCCCGGCTGTTTCGATCATCCCATCAACCAGCCTGAACGGAGAAACCGGCCCATGAGTAATACACCGACGGTCCCCCTTCCTCAGAGCATCCTCATCATCGATGATGATCCCGATCTCATCGAAACACTAGCCGACTCATTGGAACTGGTTGGTCACTTCCGGGTGGTGCGGGCCAGCGATGGCCGCGCTGGCCTCGAAGCTGCTGTGGCACAGCGGCCAGATTGCGTGGTGGTCGATGTACGCATGCCGCACCTCAATGGCATGCAGTTCGTGCGCGCCATGCGGGGCGATGCTGCCACCGCGCACATCCCGATTATCATGTTGAGCGCGCTCATTCAAGACCGCGATGTGCAGTTGGGTTTCTTGTCGGGGGCCGATGCCTATTTACGCAAACCCGTGCGCATCCATGAGTTACTCGCTGCAATCCAGTCTGCGCTACGCGTGACGCAGGAACAACGCGTCCAAGCGCTCGTCCGCCTGAGCGAACGCGAGGATTGAAGGATGAACACGTCAGAGCGTCTACCGCACAGCGACAGAGAAACCCGTGGGAATGCCCTCTTTCGCTATGTCATCGATGTATTTCGGCGGCCATTTCGCCCCCTCTCATCGGGCAATACGCTTTCCTCCCTGGCGCAGCGCAATCAAGAACGTCGCCGCGCCATCACGCGACTTTTTTTGTTGTTTACGGGGATCGCGCTGCTCGGTCTCGCGCTCCCGCTCAGCTTCTTTGAGGGGTTGTCGTCGCCCACCCTGGCCGTCTTGGCCTTGATTGCTGGCCTCAGTTTCGGTGGACTTTGGTTGGCCGAGCGTGGGTTAGTGTTGATCCCCGCGACCCTGTTTGCCGTGGGAGGCATCATCGCAGTCACCATCTTTGCCGTCGCGGTGGGCACCATCTCGAATACGGTCTATCTGGGCTTCATCACCTTTCCCCTCTTCATCGTGATCGCTGGCCTCATCTTGCCGCCGCAAATGCTGGCCCTGACAACGGGTTTGGGCATGAGCGCGACAGGCCTCTTTTTCGCGCTGTTACCCACCAGCGCAGTGTTTGCCACGCACCAGATTCAGCTTAGCACCGGATTCCAGTTGCTGAGCGTGCAATTGCTCACGGCGGTGTTGATCTGGCTCGCCGCGCGCAGCGCCGACTCGGGCATCCTCGAAGCCGAAGCGGCCTATCAGCGCGAGCGGACGTTGGCCGAATTGCAAGACCATTTCATCACCGATGCGAATCATGAACTGCGCACACCGATCATGGCGTGGTTCACCAGCACCGAGCTCTTGACCAAGCACGACGCCCACCTGCCCGACGAACGGCGGCTGCGCTTGCAAGAGCGTGCCTTGCGCTCGGGTGAACAGGTGCTGCGGTTGTTGGATAGCATCATGGACGCGACGCTGCTAGAATCACGCGTTCCGCCCCTCCACCTCAGCTTTTTTGATATCGGTCAGGCGATTCGTGAAACTGCCCAGACGTTTGATCCGCACACAGCGGGCGAGGCGGGCTTGCAAGAGGCGATGGCCACAGAGCGCGAACTGCGCATCCGTGTGGCCCCCGCCACACAGGTGTGGGCCGATGAAACACGCGTTCGCCAGATTCTCACCAACCTGCTCTCGAATGCGATGAAATATTCAGCCCCAGGCACGCCCATCGACATTGAGGTGGAATATCAGCAAGCGGTGCCGCGCGATCCGTCAGCCAGCCGCCAAGCCATCATTCATGTGCGCGATTTTGGGTTGGGCGTTCCCAGCGATGCTGCCCCCCAGATCTTTCAGCGCTTCGTCCGGTTGGAGCGCGACATCGCTGGCAACGTCCGTGGCACAGGGGTGGGCTTGTATCTTTGTCGGGTCTTTGTCGAGGCGATGGCGGGGCGCATCTGGGTGGAAAGCACGGGCATCCCGGGTGAGGGGTCGCGCTTCAGCTTTACCCTGCCTATGACGCATCCATAAGTCGCGTCGCTGCTGGCCGTTTGGGTATCCTGTTGACAGGGAAGCGCCACAGCCGTATGATCCAAACAGAGTGGGAATGACTTGGCTGGGAAGGGAGCTTTTCATGCAACGCGACGACGAAGTGCCACGCCGACCACCACCGCGCAAACCCAACACGCTGTCGCTGCCGAGCATCCCCTCCGTTCCCGCGCCTGGCAGGCCAGCGCGCCCACGCCGCCCAGATGTCTCACTCCCGCCGGAGGCCAGTGCTGGCCGCCGCGCCCCAGACCTGTGGCCCTCCCCCGATGCCTGGGAGGAGGATGCGCGCTATTTGCAAGCTGATGCAGCGCTGGATGACCCCTACACGGTGGAGACGCGCGATCTGGTGGCGGTGTCGTCACGGTCGCTCATCGCCGCCACCAGTGCCCACCAGCGCGCCCTGGGGCCGCTGACCGCGCGCCACCTCAGCACGCCCCCCCCGCGCCCATTGCGCCGCACGCTGCTGTTGCAGGGCCTCATGGCGCTGGTGGTGGTGGTGCTGTTGCTGGCCTCGGTGCGCAACTCGGCCACCCCCGTGGCGGCGTATGCCAGCGCCTTTCAGGGCAATGCCGCCGCGCACACTGTCGTGAAGATCGTCGATCTGGTGCCCATCCAGACGCAGATCGATCCAACCATCGGCTATGACAGCCCCACCCAATATAAGCAATACTCGGATGCCTCGTGTGGCGCGGCCTCGACCAGTTCCGTTTTGTTGGCGTGGAATGACCCCAAAGGGCGCATCGGTCAGGTGATCGATGACATGATTCCCCACCTCCAAACGATTGGCATGGTCGATCCGGTTGGTGGCTTTATGGCGGTGGCACAGAAACACAACTTCAACGTGGTCATCACCGAAAACATCACGGTCGCGCAGATCGCCAAGATCGTGACGGACCCAGGCATTCCCGTCGTCGTAGGCATTCGTGACAACAACGGCGGCTATTACTCCTACTTCGCGCCGGGGCACTTTCTGGTAATCGTGGGGGCCGATGCCAATGGCTTCAAAGTCGTAGATAACTCGACCTATTTCGTCCACTACTTCCCCACGGCGACCTTCTTGCAACTGTGGGACCACCCGCGTGCCGTCATCTACTATCCCAAAACGTTCGCCTTTCATATGCCCTGACAGTTGGGAGCTATCCATGCCACAACGCCGCTTGCTGCTTGCCACGAACAACCCACACAAAGTGACCGAGATGCGCGCCCTGCTGGGCGACATCCCCTTTGATCTGGTGACGCCACAAGACCTGGGCCTGACGCTGGAGGTCGCGGAACCCCACGCCACCTATCTGGAAAACGCCACCGAAAAGGCGCGCAGTTTCGCTGATGTCAGCGGCGAGTTAGCCCTGGCGGATGATTCCGGGCTGGAGATCGACGCGCTGGGCGGTGAGCCGGGCGTCAGGTCGGCACGCTTCGGTGCCCCAGATATGCCCTATCCTGACCGTTTCGCGTTGATCGAGGGGCGCTTGGCGGGCCTACCCCCGGCGCAGCGCACCGCGCGCTTTCGGTGCGTGCTGGTGCTGGCCGCGCCACCGCCCGACGCGCGCCATCTCCACACCGAGGGCGTGGTGGAAGGGCAAATCGCCCCCGCCGCCCACGGCACAGCGGGCTTTGGCTATGACCCCATCTTTTGGCTGCCCGAGCGCGGCATGACGATGGCCGAACTCACCCCCGCCGAAAAAGACGCCATCAGCCACCGGGGCCGCGCCGCCCGCGCGATGGCGACGATCCTGCGCGGGTGGAAATGAGGCAGCGGACATGTTCAAGATCGGTGAGTTTTCGCAGTTGGGGCAGGTGACCATCCGCACCTTGCGCCACTATGACGATCTGGGGTTGCTGAAGCCTGCGCATGTGGACCGCGACAGCGACTATCGTTATTACACGGTCGATCAACTTCCGCGCCTCAATCGCATCCTAGCGCTCAAGGATCTAGGGTTCGCGCTCGACCAGATCGCCCTGATGCTGCACCACGACCTCTCATCGGAAGAGTTGCGCGGCATGCTGCAATTACGGCAGGCAGAGATTGAGCAGCAGTTGCAGGAAGATCAAGTGCGGCTGGCACGCGTGGCCTCGCGGCTGCGGCAGATCGAGCACGAGGGTGAAGTGTCGCGCTATGAGGTCGTCATCAAACATCTGGCCCCCCAGACCATCATCTCGCTGCGGACCATCGTGCCCGAACTGCGCGACATCACCCCCTATCGCTGTTCGATGTATGACGACCTCTATCTGACCATCGAACACCTGCGGCTCAAGGTCGCTGGCCCCGAACTGGCGCTCTATCACAATCCGGAATACATCGAACAAGATATTGATATGGAGTTGGCGGTGCCCATCGAGCGCGCGCCACGAGCCGAGGCACTGGGCGAGCGCTTCAGCGTGCGCACACTACCCGCTGCACCGCAAGTGGCCAGCGTCATCCACCAAGGCGACTTGTGGGATATCGGGCAAGCAATGGTTGCCCTTGTCGTCTGGTTGGGTGCGAACGAGCGCGCTGCAAATGGCCCCTACCGCGAAGTGCATCTTTATGGCCGCGAGAACGATCCTCATGATCTCAGCAATGTCGTCGTTGAGATGCAAATTCCTTTGGGGTAGAGCCCCGGCCACCGCGTCTGGCGTCTCACTTGCTGCAAAGGCTCGCCGCAGGCCTTGTCGCGGGGACGCGCACGAAACTGCTGATATATCTTCGCTGAAATGGGAGTCGCCATGCACGGCTTACAATCCACGGTTGAGACGCTGCTGGCGCTGTTGCTGGTGATCTTCGCGGTCGCGGTGGTGGTCCGTTGGGTGAAGCTGCCCTACCCCATCGCCTTGGTGGTGGCGGGGTTGCTCGGCTTTCAACCCGGTTTCCGCGAGATCCATCTGACGCCCGATCTGATCTTGGTCGTCTTTTTGCCGATCCTTCTCTTCGAGGGTGCCTATAACGTTTCGGCGCGCGGCCTGTGGCGCAATGTCATCCCCATCGGCCTGCTGGCGGTGCCAGGGGTGCTGGTGGGCACCGCCGTCACGGGGACATTAGTCCACCTGATCTTGAAGCTGCCCTGGCCGGTGGCGTTGCTCTTTGGGGCGCTCATCTCTTCCACTGACCCCATCGCTGTCGTGTCGCTCTTCCGCGAATTGGGCGCGCCGAAGCGGCTGGCTCTGCTGGTGGAAGGCGAAAGCCTCTTCAACGATGGCGCGTCGATCACGCTCTTTCAGATCATCCTGGCGGTGGTCGTGACGAACACCTTCAACATCGGCGGCGGCATCATGCGCTTCTTTGTCAACGTGCTGGGGGCGCTGGTGATCGGGCTAGCCGTTGGCTGGGGCGGCTCTCGGCTGCTGCGAACGATTGACAACGCGCAATTACAGATCACCGCTACCGTCATCGGCGCATATGGGGCGTATCTGATTGCTGAGCATCTGGGGGTGTCGGGGGCCATCGCGGTGGTGATCACCGGCCTCTTCCTGGGCAATTATGGCGCGGCAGATGGCATCAGCCCGTCATCGCTCAGTGCCATTGGGGCGACGTGGGAATTCCTGGGCTTTCTGGGGAACTCGTTCATTTTTCTCTTCATCGGCATTGAACTGAGCCCTTTGATCTTGCTCCAGAACGCAGGGGTCATCGCCATCGCCTTCGTAGCGGCGGTGGTGGGCCGTGCCATAGCGGTCTATGCATTGATGCCTTGGTTGCGCGAACGCTATGGCATCGTGCCCAAATTTCGCCCAGTTCTGGTGTGGGGCGGCCTGCGTGGCGCGGTCTCCTTGGCGCTGGTGCTGAGCATCCC
>JACDGC010000232.1:4504-6472 GCA_013815535.1 Ktedonobacterales bacterium | reverse complement strand
GGTCTATCCCCTGGCCATCGTCGCCCTCTTCGCCCACGAACAGGCAGGGCTGGCGACGACGCTGGCCCCCGCCATCCTGCGGCCCAACACCACCGTGCTGACCGAGGAATATGGCATCTTCGTCATCGAACGGCTGGGCAGTGACGCCGCGCTGGCATCGACATTGGCGCGCCACCCCACGCTGCTGCAATTGGCGCTGGGCGAACGCCGCCCCCTCAGCGCCGCCGCCGCTGCCCTGGCAACGCCCCTCAGCTATTACGCGGACGACCTGATCTTGCTCACCTGGACCAGCGCCGTCATCATCGAAGCCGATCCCGGCGCACGCGGCGACGCGACCTTCTTGCTGGAGTTCGCCAACGTGCAATTGTTGGCGTTTCGCTCCTATGATGCCCAGGTGGAACATGAACTGGCCCGCGTCACGCCACGCATCGCCCGGCGACGACCACCACGTGCGCTCTGGTCTGGTGCCAACACGCGCTTCCTGCACGAAATCCATTCGCGCATCGCGGACGCGACCGACGCCAACGCACGGGTCGACAACGCGCTGAAGGTGACGGAAGACGTGTATTGGAATCGCGTCTACACGGCGGCCCTGACGGTGTTGCGCGTGGAAGTCTGGCGCAACGGCATCCGCGAGGGGCTCGACGTGCTGCGGCAATCCGCCGCCCTGCTCAACGATGAAGCCGAGCACCTGCGCGCGACACTCCTCGAAGCGCTCGTGATCCTCTTGATCTTGCTGGAACTCGTCGTCGCCGTCGTGGGTCTGCGCCACTAACCGACTTAAAAGTCGATGCCCTTTTTCGCCGACTGCCCCTGCTGGTAGGGATGCTTGATCTCGCGCATCTCAGTCACCAGATCGGCCATGGCGATCAGGTCTTCGTGGGCGTGGTTCCCCGTCAGGACGAGATCCAGCCGTGTGGGCCGCGCGGCCACCAACTGCTTGACCTCCTCCAGCGTGATGAGGCCAAGTTGGACGGCATAATTGATCTCATCGAGGATGACGAGATCATAGACATCCGTGGCGATCTTCGTCCGTGCCATCGCCAGCGCCGCCTGCGCCGCCGCCACGTGGTCCTCGATGGGCAACTTATCATCCACAATCCCCACGAAGCCCTCGCCACCCTGCAAGAGCTCCACCTCCGGCGCGAGGCGCTGGATGCTGGTCAATTCGCCATAATGCCAACTGCCTTTGATGAATTGCACGATCAAGACGCGGTGGCCATAGCCCACCGCCCGCAGCGCCATCCCCAGCGCTGCCGTCGTTTTGCCTTTACCCCCACCGGTATAGACGATCAGCAAGCCACGGCCACTTTTCCCCACGGATCGGCTCCTTTCGCGTTCGGCCACATGCCACGGCGCCAACGTTGCGCCTGCGCGTGGGGCACGGCCCAGCCGGCCCCACGGTTCGTCACCACACCCTCCCTCAGGAGAAAAGCTCCGGGTGCAGGTCTTTCACCAATTGTTCCAGGGCATCCACCAGCCGTGGGCCAGGGCGCTGCACGAGATCAGGGTTGATGGCATAGACATGGTGCAACAGCACCGCCTTGATCTTGCCCCATCCCGTGCGTTGTGCCACCGCCGCCGGGTCGCCCCCATAGGTGAGATCCTCGGTCAAAATGATGACATCGGGGTTGTCAGCAATGATCGTCTCTTCACTCACCTGGGGGAAACCCGCGTTGGTTGTGTTGGACCCAAAGATGTTTTTGCCACCCGCCAGTGTGATCAACGCATCCCCAAAGGAGCCGCCCCCAAAGGCGAAGGGCGGCGGCGGGGTGTAGCCCACCTCCATATACACCGTCACGGGGGCGGCACTGGCAACCTTTGCCTTGACGGCATTGATGCGCGCTTGCATAGCGGCCACCAGGGCGTTTGCCGCCGCCTCAGTGTGGGTGAGTTGGCCCACCAAGCGAATCTCGGTCAAGGAGCCGTTCAGGTCCAGCGCGGGCACGTCCACCACGTTGATGCCCT
>JACDGC010000232.1:0-4494 GCA_013815535.1 Ktedonobacterales bacterium | reverse complement strand
CTCTTGCAGCAGTTGGCGGTCGGTATCTGCCGTCTCGCCGCCAAAGCCCAACACAAGGTCAGGCGTATCCGCGATGATTTGCTCAACCAAGTATTTTGCGTTGACATTGCTGATCTTGGGCTTGCTGGCGATGCTCGCTGGATAATTCGAATAATAATCAACGGCGATCACACGATCAGTCAGGTTCAGCGCCGCCAGCGTCTCGCTTTCGGTCGCCCCCAGCGAGATGATGCGTTGAGGCGCTTTCGCGGGGATCGTGATGGTCGTGCCAAGGGCATCTTTGGCGATGAGCGGCGGCGTTGAAGAAGGATTCCCCTGCGTGGCTGAGGTGCCACAGGCCGCCAAAAACAAGACAAGCGCCACCAGAATGGGCGCGGTGCGTGTGCGCATACGCGGCACACCTCCATAGGCTTGCAACCCTCCGCATGGTGGCAGCGCTCCGCGCCCGTCGCGCATCCTGTGCAGAGGAACGATCTTCGATGACGCACGGCAATCACCCCACGCTGCCGCATGAAGTCAACGCGCCCTTTTCCTGGGGTGAATCAGGAAAAGGGCGCACGGCATGGCGTGGCTCTGTTCCCCTGGCGCGGAGGATCTGAGCAAGCGAAGTGAGGTCGGTCTCCTGGCTCCCGGTTTCCGTCAGTGACGGCGACGCGTGCGGCTCCCCTTCCCACCCAGCGGGGCAGTGGGGTCATGGCAAGCATGATGGCACGCGGTCGATCGCCGGTTACAGTGGCGCGTCCGCATCGGCTTTTCACCGATTTCCCTGGCTGGCACTGCCAGCCACCTCAGTCGCGGTGATGCGATTGTCGTGGTCACTCTATCCCCACCGGGGCCAGCTTGTCAAGGGCAACCCGGCGAGCAAGCACCATGCCCAGCGAAATTAGCGCCCCGGCTTGGCGACATCCTTCGCCTTACGCAACCACGGGACGAAATTCGTGGGATCGTCGATATAATTTTCGTCGGGGTCCTGCCGTGGCTTGGGTGCAGGGCCAGCGCGCCGACGCGTCTCGGCCACCGCGCCACCCGCCAGCCCTGCCAGTGCCAGACCCGCGCAGGTGAGTGCCGTCACCAAAATGTATGCGGGGGGCGTCAGATCCATCGCGGTCGCCTGGTGGTTGGTGATGCGTGCCACCAGATACGCCACGAAGGGCAACGCGAGCACCGCCAGCACCAAACCCACACAGATGCCCACCAGCAGGCGATGGCGGGCGTAGGCCGCTGCGAAAGCCCCCACCACCAGCGCCGCGATCAAAGCAAACCCGGCCCCCTCGATCATCGCATCTGAAAAATCCATACCATGCGCCTCCTCCTTAGATGATAGCGCACCCGATCAGCCTTCTTTTGCGATCATCACATCGGTCGATTTGAAGAGCGCCGTCACCTCGTCACCAATTTGCAGATTCAGCCGCTCCGATGAGGTATAAGTGATGAGGGCGACGACCTCTTGACCATTGTCCATCTCGACGACGATCTCAGCCATGATGTTGCCAAGCGTGATCTCTTTGACCTTGCCGCGCAGTTGGTTACGTGCACTGACTTGCATCAGGGGGCCCACCTCTTCAGAATAGGATCTGCCAAAGGGCAGGTGATAGATGCTTCATTGAACCACATGCATGCAATCTCTGCGCCAGCCATGCCGCCAGCGCCAGCGATTTGCGTTGCCCCGCTCGGGCGCGATATGCTTGCGAATAGCGACATCACGCCACTGGAGGGGAACCATTCAACGATGAGTATTCCGCTGAGTTACAACGTCCAGATCGAATTCGACATCCCAGCCACCATGCGCGATGGCACCATCTTGCGCGCCAACATCTTTCGCCCAGTGGCCAGCGGCCCTTTTCCGGTGCTGCTGACGCGGCTGCCCTATGGCAAAGATTTGCCCTTGGGCAACTCCGTCATCAATGCCTATGAAGCCGCGCGGCGTGGCTACATCGTCGTCGTTCAAGATGTCCGTGGGCGCTTCGCCTCTGAGGGTGAATGGCACGCCTTCTTGGCCGAGCGCCCCGATGGCTATGACAGCGTCGAGTGGGCCGCGCAACTGCCCGGCAGTGACGGCACGGTCGGCATGTTTGGCGCGTCGTACTTCGGCTTCACCCAATTGGCCGCCGCGCGCGAGCGCCCGCCCCACCTGCGCGCCTTGGCACCCTTCATCACCTGGGCCCGCACCGAGGATGGCCCCGTCTTTCGGGGGGGCGCGCTAGAGCTTGGCTTGGGTCGCCATTGGTCACAGATCAACGCGCTCGATACCAGCCTGCGCCGCACACGTCCCACGGGCGACCCCCGCCAGATCATCGGCGGCATCATGCGGCTGGCAGCGGAGCTGGACGCCCTGCCAGAGCGCGGCTATGCCGACCTGCCTGTAAAGGGCTTCAGCACGCGCCGCGACGATGATGCCCTCAATGACATCGATGCCGCCATCGACCAACGTGCCGACGCGAGCTATCTCGACATCGCCAGCGCGGCCAATAGCTACGACGCCCTGGCGCAATACCCCGCCCTGCACATCGGCGGCTGGTATGACATCTTCTTGAATGGCACCCTGCAAAACTATACCGAACTGACGGCGCGTGGCCAAGCCCCCCAGAAACTGCTGATCGGCCCCTGGTCGCACACCGCGCAGGATGAACGCGTCGGCTCTGTCGCCTTCGGCTTTGGGGCCTCGGCGGGCCTCATCAATCTGCAAACGGATCTGCACAGCCTCCAACTGCGCTGGTTTGACCGCTTCTTGAAAGCGGACCCCAACGGCATCGACACCGAAGCCCCCGTGCAGATCTTCGTCATGGGCATCAATCAATGGCGCGCCGAAAATGCCTGGCCTCTGGCACGCGCCGTGCCGACCCCGTGGTATCTGCACAGCGGCGGCGCGGCGAATGGCGTGGCGGGCGACGGCACGCTCTCGCCCGAAGCCCCGGGCACGGAGCCAAACGACACCTATGCCTATGACCCCATGAACCCCGTGCCGACCGTCGGCGGCGCGTTCCTGATGCATCCCCTCTTCCAAAATGGTCCACAAGATCAGCGGCCCATCGAGCGCCGCAGCGACGTGTTGGTCTTCACCTCCGCGCCCCTCACTGCCGATACCGAGGTCACCGGGCCGATCACCGTCACCCTTTTCGCCGCGACGGATGCCCCCGACACCGATTTCGTCGCGCGCCTGGTGGATGTCCATCCCAATGGCTTCGCGCGCAACCTGACGGATGGCATCATCCGTGGCCGCTTCCGCAACGGCTTCGCGCAAGAGCAACTGCTCACCCCCGGCGAAATCACGCAATTCACGCTGGACCTTTGGGCCACCAGCAACGTCTTTCGCGCGGGCCACCGCATCCGGCTCGACATCACCAGCAGCAACTTCCCGCGCTGGGACCGCAACCTCAACACCGACGCCCCCTATGGTGAAGGCACCGAGTCCGCCGTCGCCACCCAAACCATCGTTCACGACCGCACACACCCCTCTCATGTGGTGTTGCCGATCGTCCCACAAAGCTAAGGCGCGTGCGGGGACCATGGCCACCCATTGAGATGTGCCTGGTCCCCAACCCCCAGACCTGGATGAAGAAAACCACATGGAATCGCTGACGACCTTTTTCGATGAAGCCCCCCCCCTGCCGGGGGAACTGCACGCGTCCTTGCAGGCCCTCTATGGGGGCAATCTCGCGCTGCCCAGGGACGGACGGCACGCGCGGGCCTATTGCTATGCCAACTTCGTGACGTCACTCGATGGCATCGTGTCCTTTGAATTGCCCAAACGCGAGACGGGCAGCGAGGTCAGCGGGGGCAGCCAGATCGACCACGTCGTGATGGGCATCTTGCGATCGCTAGCCGACGCCGTCATCTGGGGCAGCAAGACCTATCGCGCGGCGCGGCGGTTCGTGCCCACGCCTGCCGCCATCTGGCCTGCTGGCGCAGCCGATTTCGCCGCCCAGCGCGCGAGCCACGGCCTGGCCCCCACACCCATCGCCGTCATCGTCAGCCAGAGCGGCGACTTGCCCCTCACTGGCGCGGCGCTGTGCAACGCCGACCAACCCGCCATCATCGCCACCACCTCCGCAGGCGCCGCCCGAATCGCGGCCTTCGCTGCCGACCTCCCCAACACGGCGGTGTGGACTTTCGACGCGCCCGTCACTCCCAGTGCATTGCTGGCGCGGCTGTGGGCCGAGCGCGGCGTGGCAACGGCCCTGCACGAGGGGGGGGCACGCCTTTTGGGTTCCTTCTTAGCGGATCGCGCGCTGGATGAACTCTTCGTGACACGCGCCCCCCAGGTGATTGGGCGCAGCGCCGACCAGCCCAGGCCAGGGTTGGCCGAGGGGGTCGCTTTTACTCCCGAAACCGCCCCCTGGGCACGCATCCTCAGCCTCAAGCGCAGCGGCAGCTATCTCTTCGCCCGTTACGGATTTCCCGCACTGCCCACCGATGAGCGCTAATCGGCGGGCAGCGTTGCCCACACATGCAGCGTGCCGCTCCCCATCTGGGCAGCGGCACACCGAGCAACAC
>JACDGC010000231.1 GCA_013815535.1 Ktedonobacterales bacterium | reverse complement strand
CGCCTGTGCATTGCGCGCGGCGTCGATAGTCAGCCCCATGAAGGCAAAGGGCGCGCTGGCCTCCGCACGGATCGCCGCCAGATGCTCGCCCACCCCCCCCGTGAAAACCAGGGCATCCAACCCACCCAGCGATGCCACCATCGCGCCGATGCCCTCGCGCAGCCGCTGCACATAGATGTCGATGGCCAGCCGCGCGCGGGGGTGGATCGCAGGATCAGCGGCCAGCAGTTCGCGCAGATCGTTCGCGCTGCCTGAGATGCCCTCCAGCCCAGATTCCTCGTGCAGGGTGCGATCCAACTGCTCGACGGTGTAGCCACCATAGCGTAGCAAAAAGATCAAAACCCCTGGATCGACCGACCCAGAACGATTGTTCATCATCAGCCCCTCTAGCGGGGTAAAGCCCATCGTGGTGTTGATGCTGTGGCCACCCTGCACCGCCGCCAGCGAGCAGCCACCCCCCAGATGACACGTCACCAGCCGCAGCGTGGCGGGGTCTTGCCCCAGCAACGCTGCCGCGCGCTCGGCAGCATATTGGTGACTGAGGCCATGGAAACCATAGCGGCGGATGCCCTGCGTGAACCAGGCATAGGGGCCAGGATAGACCGCCGCCGCCAGGGGCAGGTGTGCATGGAACGCCGTATCGAAGGCCGCCATTTGCGGTGTGCCAGGGAAGAGATGATCCATCAAAGTGATGCCCTGCAAGGTGTTGCGGTTGTGCGACCCCGCCACCTTCTCATATTCGGCGATGGCCTCCTTGACCGCCGGGGTGATGAAGGTGCTCTGGCGGTAGTTCGGGCCACCGTGAACAACGCGATGGCCGATCAGGTCAATCGCCTCCGGCCCAGCAATGGCGGGGTGATCACCAGCCCACAACTCCCGCGCCAGCGCGCTCATGACGACCCCCCGGTCAGGATCAGTGTAGGTGCGCGTCGTTGTCGTGCCGCCCTGCGTCAGATGCGCCAGCACGGTGCCGGGCTGCTCATTCCAGTCGGCATAAGCGGCCCACAATGGGGTGGATGGTGCCGCTGGGAGCGTCGCTCCCAGATCATAGAGCGAGATTTTCTGGCTGCCCGAGCCAGCATTCAATACGAGCACCTTCATACGCGATAGTTCCTCTTTCGTTCGCACACTCAATTGCGATCCCTCCAAGGATCACACAAAGTCCTCACGGAATGGTGAAGAATAGTCCTGTTGGCCTTGTTGTAGTCAGCACTATGCTCATACAGTGAGAGTAACAGTGCGACACCCGCGACCACAAGCACAACCTTAACCAAGAATGGCGTGGGTGCATGATGATTTCTGTGCGTCGCACACATTGAGGAGATTCCAGCATGTTTCGGTTTGAAGCTGCCATTTCGAGCGCCATCCCGGCGGATCCCACGTTCCCACCACCGCATGAAGGGGGTAGCATTCCCGGCCCCCTCGCGCCTGACCTCGCCGCGCGCATCCACCGCTATTGGCAAGCAGCGAATTACCTGACCATCGGCCAGATCTATCTGCAAGCGAATCCCTTGCTGCGCGAACCGTTGAAGCCCGAGCACATCAAGCCGCGTCTATTGGGGCACTGGGGCACCTCGCCTGGCCTCAATTTCATCTATGCCCACGTCAACCGTCTCATCCAGCAGCACGATGTCGACGTGATCTATCTGGCGGGGCCGGGGCATGGTGGCCCCGCCCTGGTCGCCAACACCTATCTGGAAGGCACCTACAGCGAGATCTATCCGCAGATCACACAGGATGAAGCGGGCTTGCAGCGGCTCTTTCGGCAGTTTTCCACCCCAGGCGGCATCCCCAGCCATGTCAGCGTGACGACCCCTGGTTCCATCCATGAAGGAGGCGAGCTTGGTTATGTGTTGACGCACGCTTTCGGCGCGGCTTTCGATAATCCCAACCTGTTGGTCGTGGCAGTCATCGGGGATGGCGAGGCCGAAACAGGGCCACTGGCGGGCTCGTGGAAAGGCGTCAACTTCCTGAATCCGCGCCGCGATGGGGCGGTGCTGCCCATCTTGCACCTGAATGGCTACAAGATCAGCGGACCAACCGTGCTGGGCCGTGCCAGCAATGACGAAGTGCGGGCCTATATCGAGAGTCAGGGCTACACCGTCCACCTGCTCGAAACCGCCGACCCAGTGGAGGCACATCAAGCCTTCGCCGCCATTTTGGATGACTGCTACGCCCAGATCGCCATGCTCCAACGCGAGGCGCGCGAAGGGCATCCGCTCTCTCGGCGGCCTTGGCCAGCCATCGTCCTGCGCACCCCCAAAGGCTGGACGGGGCCACAGGTGGTGGATGGGCTGCCAGTGGCGGGCACCTTCCGCGCGCATCAGGTGCCGCTCGCTGGCGTCAAGAGCGACCCAGCCCATTTGGCGCAGCTTGAGGCATGGCTGCGCAGCTATGAGCCCGAGCATCTCTTCGACAAAGCGGGCAAGCTGGTGCCCGAGCTGGCTGAGCTTGCCCCCACAGGTGAGCGGCGCATGGGGGCGAATCCCCATGCCAATGGCGGCAAATTAGTGGTGGATCTGGACCTGCCCAACTTCCGCGAATATGCCGTCCCCGTGACGCAACACGCGACCACCTTCGTCGAAAATACGCGCCCATTGGGCAAACTGGCACGCGACATCTTCACCCGCAATGCCGCCCAAGCCAACTTTCGCCTGACCTGCCCCGACGAAACCGCCTCGAATCGGCTCGATGACGTCTTTGACGTTGAAAATCGCTGCTTCGTCGGCACCACCATCAGCATCGATGACCACGTCTCACCCGATGGCCGGGTGATGGAGGTGCTGAGCGAGCACAACTGCGAGGGCTGGCTCGAAGGGTATACCTTGACGGGACGCCATGGCATCTATGTGACGTATGAAGCCTTTGCCATGGTGTCGGCGTCGATGACCATCCAGCATTCTAAATGGCTCGAAGAGGCTGGCAAGCTGCCCTGGCGAGCCCCCGTTCCCTCCCTCAATGTCTTGCTGACCTCGACCTGCTGGCGCAACGACCACAACGGCTTCAGCCACCAGGGGCCTGGCCTCATCGATGTGATGCTGTCAAAGCGCGGCGACGTCGCGCGCATCTATTTGCCGCCCGATGCGAACTGCTTGCTTTCCGTGGCGGATCATTGCCTGCGCAGCCGCAATTATGTGAACCTGATCGTCGTTGACAAACAAAGCCACCTGCAATATCTGTCGATGGATGAAGCCATCGTGCACGCCGCCCAGGGTGCTTCGACCTGGGAATGGGCAAGCACCAGCGCTGGGCACGCCCCCGATGTGGTCATGGCGTGCGCGGGCGACGTGCCCACGCTCGAAGCGCTGGCGGCGACGCAGTGGCTGCGCGAGCACGTGCCCGACCTGCGGGTGCGCTTCGTCAACGTGATCGATCTGATGGCGCTCTTCCCTGCCGACCGCCATCCCCACGGGCTAGGGGATGCCCGTTTCGTGGACCTCTTCACGGCGCATCAACCCGTGATCTTTGCCTTCCACGGCTACCAGCGGGCCATCCACGAAATCATCCACGGACGACCAGATGTCGAACGCTTCCACGTGCGCGGCTTCAATGAACAAGGGACGACCACCACGCCATTCGATATGGTGGTGCTGAACGGCATGAGCCGCTATGATCTAGCGGGGGAAGCCATCCGGCGCGCACCACGCATTGCCGAGCGCGCCCCAGACCTGTTGGCAGAGTTGCAGGAACTCACCGCCGCCGCCGTCGCTTACACCCGCGAGCATCTCGAAGACCCGCCCGCGATCACTAATTGGATGTGGGAGGCCTAGCAGACCTTCGCGTTCAGCGAGAAAATGACGCAGCGCGACGGCCCGAGACTTGGTTCGGGTGCCGTGCTGCGTCATTTTCCTCATGCCGCCAGCAGATGTTGCAGCCACTCTGGCTTCAACCGAGGGGCCAGCGATGCCAGACCATAGTAGGCGGCGATGCCCACGCCCAGGCACAGGGTGCCAAGGAGGTAGCCCCCCAAGACGTCGCTGGGCCAATGCTCACCCTTCAATACGCGCGACACGCCGATGAAGACGAGCATAAAGATGCAGCAGCCCTGCAAGAAACGGATGGCGATCCGCTCGCGTGGGGCCACCCGTTTCAAGACAGGCCCCAGCAACAGCAACAGAAAGCCAAAGAAGGCGACCGAGTGCGTGACGTGCCCCGATGGGAAGCTATGCAACCCCAAATGCACGGGGGAAACGATGTGAATGTTGTGCGGGCGCGGGCGGCCCACCGCCCCATTGATGAGGATGTTAGCAACGTCGCCGCTATAGGTGGCAATGGCAAGGCCCAAGGCCACACGCACCTGCCCCGCCAGCACCAGTGCGAGGATCATGCTGATCGAGATCGCCCCGGCAGGGGAAGGCCAGTTCAAATCGCTGGCGATGTTGATGACGGGTGCCAGGGGCGTGTTGCGCAGCAACTGCACGAATTGGGTCAGGCCCACATCTCCTGGAAAGCTGGGATAGCGGTGCGCGAAGAGAGCCAACACCGTCAGCACGGCCACGCCACCCAGCCAGAGGCCCACCAGCCAACGCCCCCGGTGCGGTCCCTGCCACCGCTCCGCCAAACGGGTGCGCCAGGGCACCGATGCAGCGGCGGCACGGGGCGCGTCGTCCGCCTTTGTGTGGGGGGCCTCAGGATCCAGGTTCTCGCTATCTTTGCCAGCGGTCAGCCCCGCGATGCCGCGCACGCTGCGATTCACCTGCACGCCATGCACGATGGTGGCCAGCGAAGCCCCCGCCGCGCGCTGCCCCGCCCGCCAAGACGTGATCTCCATCCCCAGTAGCAAGATGAAAGCGAGATAATAGAAGAACGCCAGCGTCAGTAGGATGAAGCCCACCAGTGCCCCGTAATGGTTGGGCAGCAACCAATGCTGCACATACAAAGGGAAGAGTTGTTGATAGAGGATCAGCAGCAACCCCGCGATGACAGCCCCTGGCCACACGGCCCGCCAGCTCACATGGCCTTCGGTGGTCATCTTATAGAGCAGGGCCAGCAGGCAAGTGGCCACCAGCCAAGAGCCACCAAAGCTGACCACATGGATGGCCCAGTCGGGGAAGGTCTGGTGCACCCATTGGCGTGGCACCACGGCCAGCAGCAACGCGAAGGGAACCAGCGCGCCATAGAGCAGCACTGCCGCAATGGATATCCCCTGCTTGATCAGATATGGGCGAGATTCCAAGCGAAAGATGACATTGGCGCAGTCTTGCAAGGAGTAGAAGAGGTGCGCCCCCGAACCCACCGCCAGCGCGGCCCCAACGAGCAGCAAGAGCCCCGAGGATTGGTGCAGCCGCGCAATGGCCGCGCCCACTGCCGCCTGACCGATCCCCATCGGCAGCAAGCCCGCAATGCGCGCCTGCACCTCGGCAATGGTCGCATGCGAGAGCAACGGCGACACCACCCCAAAGACCCCCAGCACGAAGATCAGCAAGGGAAACAGCGACACGATGAACTGGTAGGCCAACATGCTGGCGAACTTCGTCACCCAGTCACGATGCAGCTTTTTCCAAAAGCCGATCAGGTCGATGCGCGCGATGGTGAGGACGGTCTTGCTATAGCCGCGCAGCCAGGCGATGTCTGGGCGCGTCGCCACCCTTTCTTGCCGAGTTGCCATGCCAAATCCCCTCCCCATGTATGGTTGTGGTGACTGCTTTTACGCATGTTTCACACCAAAGTGAGCAAGGGGTTTTGCACGCCATCAGGGATCTTTGGCGGCCAGATGCAGCATCAAAGGCTGGTGACGCGACCCCTGCAACAGGGTGCGCAGCAACCGCCACCAATGCCCCTCGCTATCCATCGGGGGTTGCATGGCGATGAGGCCACACGGAGCTTCATCCAGCAAAAAGCCAACGTCGGAGGGGGCCGTCGCCACCCGCACGAGCAGACCCAACCGCGTGAAGGCGGCCCGCAGGTGGGGCAGCGCAACGGCCTCACCCACAATGATGACCTCTGAGAACGTGTTCAGGGGATAAGCTGTTGCCATTTCCGCCATATGGGCGCGCAAAATGTCGAGGTCAACCACTGTGCCCGACAGACAGCGCACATGCCAGATCAAACGCGAGGCGGGGGTGAAAGCCAAAGTATCGAGCAGCCGATTGCCCAGATTGGCGATGGAGTCTTGCAGATCCGTCGCTGTCGCTTCGAGGCGGGTTACCTGGGCCGCTTGCGCGGGCGACAACCCGTGGGGATCAGTGCGCAACAGATCGGTTGCGCTGAGGATGACCGAGAGGCGTCCACGCAGGGCATGGAACAAGTGGCGGGTATCTTCGAAGATATCCGCCTCGCCAGGGCCTTCAGGCTTCAACGGTGGCGTGGGCATGGGCCAGCACCTGCCCCTTGATGGTGGCGGCGAAGCGATAGCCCAGGCCGCGCTCAGTGACGATATAATTCGGTTTCGCGGGGTTTTCCTCGATCTTTACCCGCAGACGGCGCACATGGACGCGCAAGCCTTCGGGGTACGCGTCTTCATCACCCGCCCAGACG
>JACDGC010000230.1 GCA_013815535.1 Ktedonobacterales bacterium | reverse complement strand
AGAATGTGCCGTTGTTGGTCGCGGCCTTCGCGGCGCTGGTGCATCGCGTGAACGATCCGGCGTTGAAGCTGCTCATTTCAGGTGACACGAGCGTGCTCGGCACGTCGCCGCTCTTCCCCGACTGGCGACCACTGGCGCAACGGTTTGGGCTGGAAAATCGCATCGTCAGCGCCTTCGTGTCGGATATCGACCTGCCAGCGATTTACAGTGGCGCGTTGGCTTTCGTCTACCCTTCGCAATACGAGGGCTTTGGCTTGCCACCTTTGGAAGCGATGGCGTGTGGCGCACCGGTCGTCATCTCGGACCACCCCGCGCTGCAAGAGGTTGCCGGTGATGCCGCGCTGGAGTTTTCGCTGGCGCAGGGGGCTGTGGCTGCCACGCGCTCGCTCGCCAACCATTTGACGCAGATCGTCACTAATCCCGTGTTGCGTGAGGACCTCCGTTTGCGGAGCCTGGCCCGCGTCCGTCAATTCAATTGGGCCCAGGTCGCCGCCGAAACGAGTGGCATCTTTTCTGAAATCATTGGCACGCGTAATTGAGCGCCGCCTGACCGACACGGCAGCTTATGCCGCCGCATATGCGCGTTCAAGCCAATTGAGCACGGCGTCGTCGATCTCGACGGGATCGCTGATGCGCAGGCGATGGGTGACCATGTTGTTCCACGTGCCCGCCGCCGTCAGTCGCTCCGTTGGGGTGATGCCCTTCAGCTTGATGCCGATGTCAAGGCGTTCGGTGGTGGGTTGAATGATGGCAAATTTCTTCCCCTGGCGGAGGATGCTGATATAGGTTTGGGTGGGCGCCTCCGTGACATCGGCGCCAAACGCGTTGACGCGCGCGATGAGCGCATCGTATGCGTCACGCCAGCGCGCCTTGCCGCCACTGAAGTGGGCGGCGATCCGTTCGCTTGGCGTGGTGGTGGGGGCGTCGGCGTTGGCCAGCACATGCGCCACTGCCGTGGCATGCCCATGCCCCAAGGCAAACTCAGCTTTGAGCCACGCCAGAATGTCACGCTTTTCGGTGAGGCCTTTGGCGCTTGCCAACAGGCGAAAGTCATCGACCGTTTTCCCGGTCTTTGCCTGCACCGCATCGAGGTAGGCTTGAAAGGTCATGCGAGCGTCCTCCTCCACGTTGTGATCATCACTTTATCCAGTGTAGCCACCTGGATGAGTGGTGTGCTGGGTCTCTGCATTCACACATCATCTGCGAAAAAAGCGCGTACTTGTTCGATCTTGGTCGTGCGTTTGGCGGGGGGCAGGGCATGCACCACCTGCTTGCCATAAAACTTTGTGAGCAGACGTGAATCCAAAATCGCCAACACGCCGCGATCTGTGCGCGTGCGCAGCAAGCGACCCACACCCTGTTTCAGGCGCAGGATCGCTTGCGGCAGCACATAGTCGCCAAACCAGTTTTGCCCCGCCGCCTTCATGCGGTTGACGCGCGCTTCGTGGACGGGGTCATCGGGCGGGTCAAAAGGCAACTTGTCGATGGCGACAAGCGAGAGGGCCTCACCCTGCACATCGATGCCCTCCCAAAAACTGCGCAGGCCAAAGAGCACGGCGCGCTCACCCGTCTTGAAGCGCCGTAACAGTTCCGCGCGGCCCAGTTCGCTATCTTGCGAGAGCAAGAAATACCCTTCGTTGGTCAGGTCCTCGGCCAAGCGTTCCCACACCTCGCGCAATGTGCGCATGCTGGTGAAGAGCAGAAAAGCGCGCCCGTGAGAGGCCCGCACGAGGTCGCCCATCTCGCGCGCCAGTTCGTCATGATACGGCCCATTCTCTTTGCCAAAGGTTGGTTCATGCTTCATATAGGGCACGTAAAGGACGGCGTTACGTTCATAGTCAAACGCGGGGGGCAGCACCAACTCTTGCGCGTCACCGATGCCCACACGTCCGCGATAATATTTGAAGCTGCCGTCGATGGCGAGCGTCGCTGAAGTGGCCACCACGCTGATGCGGTCAAAGAGTTTCTCGGTCAGCATCTCGGTCACCGACAGTGGCGCGGCGGAAACCGACAGCGAAGGTTCGCGGCCACGCCGACTGGGCACGCGCTCCACGTAATACACCCGATTTTCCGGATCTTTCACGCCCAGCACCAAGCGGATGTCGGCGACGAGGTTGCTGGTGCGTGTCACCAGCTTGTCATAGAGCGTCTCTTCACCTTTATCCATCACTTCGGGTTTGCGCGATTGCAGTTGACGCTTCACGTCTTCCAGCGCGCTGGCGAGCCGCAAGCCTTCTTCCAGCGGGCCATCGAGTGGCGCGCGATTGCGCGTGCCAAACCGTGTGACCTCTTCGAGGCGACTCCAGCAAAAGACGTTGGCGGCGATGGCGGCCTCGAGTTGAGCGGGATCGCAATGCTCGCGCAGCCGCCGCTGGCCCAGCAGGGTTTCGATGCGGCGTGGCGTCACGGTGGCGGTGAAGGCGCGCGTGGCCTCATCTTCCAGGTGGTGCGCTTCGTCGATGACGATGGCATCGCGGTCGGGCAGCAGCCAACCTTCCATCAGGATATCGAGCAAGAGTAACGTATGGTTGACCACGACGATCTGCGCCGTTTGTGCCCGCTCGCGCATCTTGCGCACATAGCAATCGCTATAAAAGCCGCATTCACGCCACGCGCAATCGTCGCCATCCGCCGCGATGCGCCCCCGGATGTCTTTGGGCAACGCGAAGGGCAACATATCCAGGTCCCCATCGAACGTCTCTTCGTTGAGGAGATCGTTCACGTGGGCGAAGGCCGGATTTTGGGCGTAGTGCTGTAAAGGCCGCTCTTCATCGAGGTGCTTGAGGCACAGATAATTGCTCATGCCTTTGATGAGGGCAGCCTCGAATTGCTGCACATATTTTTGGATGAAGGGGATGTCTTTGTAAAACAGTTGCTCTTGCAGCGCCTTATTCGCCGTCGCCACCAGCGCGATCTTGCCCGACCGCACGATGGGCAGCAAGTAGGCCAATGACTTGCCCGTACCTGTCTGGGCTTCCACCAGGGCATGCTGGCCGTTGGTGAGCGACTCGGCCACGGCTTCGGCCATCTGCACCTGGGGCAGGCGTTCTTCGTAGCCTTCCAACTGCTGATCCAGGATGCCGCCCTGGCGCAGGTCATGCGCCACCACCGCGCGGGCCTGAGATACGGGGTCCATCGAATCGCGCTCCATCCGTGCAAGATGCGTCCCAAAGACTCGTTCTAGTATAGCACAAGCGTTCACGATGCCGTGGGATGCGCTGAATCGCCTAAAAAGCAACCGCCACACGAGCCGCATGCTTTTTCAGCATGTGCATGCTCGTGTGGCGGGGTTGCCACGGGGCGGTGCCGTCAGTCGAGTTCGCCGCGAGCGGCCATGTGTTGCTGCTCGGCATAGACGGTTGCCCACGCCCAGGCCAAGCGGTCGTAGCAGCCATCATGGGCATGGCTGTTGTTGTCTGGGCCAAGCCAGGCCCAACCTGCGATGCGATCTTCGCAGATGGCGCACTTGATGCGACCCATGCTCATGACGCGCTTGCGGCTTTGATAGAAGCGCTGCATGGTGCGCGTGTAAGACAGCAAAGGGGAGCCATAGTTGGTGATGGTTGCCGAGACGCCGACGAGCGATGGCACGGGGGGGGCTTCCTCGATGGGGGCCAAGCCGCGCTCCCCATAGGGCACCAGATCGTACTGCTCGGAATAGTCGTCATAGCCGCCAACATCACCACGTTGTTGGTCCCACTGGTCTTCATAATCAACGCGCATCTGTCTTGCCATACTAAACCCCTCGCTTTTCGTGTCCCTGGCCCCAGGCAGCCATCACGTGGGGCGCCATGCCGCTTGGGTCCTTGCCCTCGTTAATGCGAGTATAACATGGGTGGGAAATGAATACAAGACAGATCGGGACCATTGGGTCACAGGAAAAGGCCCCGTAATCCTGGCAAATTCCTCGGATTACGGGGCCGGGTGCGCGATGCTTATTTGAAGTTGGTCACGATGGTGGGCAGGGTCTGGTTTTCCAGCGGGTGCAGGGTGATGATGTCCAGCGGCGCTGCGCCATTGAAATACGTCAAGAAGACGCCCGTGGTGTTGCGCCACTCAAGCAGATAGGGGCCAGAGGGCACACTGGGGAAAACGAAGTAGCCGTTGGTATCCGTCCCCGCGTAATATTGGGTGCCACTTGCGATATAGCTGAGGCTGCTGCCTGAACCCGTCACGGTCCATTTGCTCGAAAGACGCACGGTGGTGTAGGGCGTCACTGGCGTCTGGCCATCTGCCTTCACCAACCGCCCGATCAATTGCACGCCCTGCGTCAGCAGCTTCTTCGCCGCGACGCCCTCGGGGGTGTCAGCATAGCTTTTCGCGAGCAGGGTGTATTGTTCATAGGCCTCGCCATAGCGATGCGCGTCGGCGAGTTGCTTGGAACTGACGGCGAGCGCCTTCGCGGTTTGGCTGTGGGCTTTGGTTGCCTCGGGGCTCTTGGGATAATACTTGGTGATCAACTGATAGGCGGTCACGGCATCGTCATTATGCTGGGCGGCAAAGGCCGCGTCGCCCCATGCCAGGAAGGCCGCTGGGGCTGTGCTGGCAGCCTGCCCTGCCGCTGCGGATGACCCGAAGTGCGTCAATAAGTATTGATAGGCTTGGCCAGCGGTGATGCTGTCATTGCGTCCTGTGGCGAATTGTGCCCATTGCAGATACGTCCCTGGGAGGAGCATTTGCGCCGTAGCTGCCTGGGGCAGCGTGGGGAAGTTGGCGATGACATAGTTCAGATGGTCGACGGCACTGGCAAATGCGTTGTTTTTGATTTCGGCGTTCGACCAGTTGAGATAGGTGGTGGCCAGATCGGTCGAGTAGGGAGGCTTTTGACCGAGTGCGCGTTGCGCGGTGGCCGCGCCGGCATAGTTGCCGTTGGCTTGGTCACGCGTGATGGCATATTGGTACGCTGCCCCATTGCTGAGGATGGCGACGACGCCAATGATCACCAACACCGCCGTGGTCACACCAAGCTGCACGCGATCAGCGCGCGCGGGAGTGATGAGCAAAAAGATGATCGCCAGGATGGCAACGACGAAACAGGCGATGCCCGCCACGATGGCCGCCAGGCCGAGGTTTGGCGCCAGGATGGCCGCCAGCGCGATGAGCACTGCGCCGCCAATGGTGAAGGTCGTCGGCGTCAGCCACGCGGGCAAATTCCGTGTTGATGGCGCCGATACAACCACTGTCGGTGCCGTTGGTGTCTGCTGATCCATGGAAGATCGTATCCCTCTGCTCTTCTTAGTGTATATGACCGTATAAATGCGATGTGCCGCGTGCTGGCGGCACGTTTCTAGCCGAGTATAATGACTGCTATTGCGCCTTGTCAAGCCTGCCTACCGAATGCCCTAGCGCCGTGCCAGCCTATCCAAATGCAATTGGTGCAGCAGGGCGTGCCCCCCCAGCGCCACGGCTCCCAATCCGCTGGCGATAGGCCCATAAGCAAAGATACTATGAGGATCGGCCCCTGGAAAGGGATGAACGCCCAGCAAAGTCAGGCCCGAAGTCACTGTGCTGCCAAAAGAGCCAAACAGCGAGATGCCCACGCGCAGCAACGTGGCGTCGCGCCCCACAGCCCCCGCGATGCCGACGATGGCTTCACCAATGAGCCAGATCACCGAGCCAATGGTGGCGAAGAGGAGTGCCGCCACCGTCCCCGCTGCTGGATTGCCCAGCCCAAAGACGATGCCGGGGGCGTTCGCGCCGATGAGAAACCCCAACGCACCCCCCAAGATAATCGTAACAACTAGCCCAAACGAGATGCCCACACGATGACGTAAAAACATGTGCGCCCATCCTTCCTGTTTGGGGAGCGGCGTCAGGCCAGCGTTGCTCCGTTGCGTCGGGCTGGCACGCACATTCCCCCACCATCCGTGCATTGTAGCATCGCGTGCTGTGGTTGAGAAGTGGACGCCCTCACTAAGAAAGACCCGCAGATCCCACAGAATCAGGACACTGCCCTCCATGTCTCTGGTGCATCTGTGGGCGGTCGCGGGCGCTGATTGGCCACCAGGGCACTCACCCCAGGTTGCTCGTGTTCCAGAGCAAGATGCGGCCATCGGCTGCCCCAGCGGCCAACCAGCGCGCATCAGCGGACCACGCGAGGCTGGTGATGTTCGTTGGTGCCCCTGGCAGTGTCGTGAAGAGGTGGTTGTTGGCAGCATTCCACAGTTGCAGGCTGCCGTTGGCCAACGCCACCGCGACGAGATTCTGGGCGCGTTGCCATGTCAGCGCGGAAACGGCATCTTTCCCTTGCAGCCATGTTGCGAGGCTGGCCGACTGGTGCGCGTCGAAGAGCCGGACCGCGCCATCTTGGCTGCCAACGGCGAAATGGGCGGTGTTCGCTGCCCACCGCACATCCGTGATGGCGGCGGTGGTGGCCGTGTCGGGGTGCGTCCCCGCCGCCATGCTCGCCGCCGCCGTGCCCTCCCACACGATGACGTTGCCAGCGGCATCACCCGAGGCCAGCAACAGCGCGTTCGTGCCGGGCCACCATTCCTG
>JACDGC010000229.1 GCA_013815535.1 Ktedonobacterales bacterium | reverse complement strand
GCGCAATGGCATCGCGGCCATAGTCGCGGCCAATCTCCTCCGCCTCGGAGATGACGGATTCACGACCCGACTGGCGCGACACATAGTGCAACGCCAAGCCCAGCAACCGCCGCCCCTGTTCGCGCTTTTGCTCAATGCCCAGCGAATCGTGTGCGCCATGCCATGAGGCATCCATCGGGACGCCAACATGGATCTGGTGCAGCGTGCGCGCCTCGATCTCGCGGGTGGCGGGAACAAGCGCCCCCCCTTGGCGGCTGGCCGCGAGGAACGCTTGCAGGTCCTGCGTGAAAAAACGGCGATGACCACCAGGCGTCCGCAGATGCGTCACTAAGCCACGCTCGGCCCATTCGCGCAACGTGCTGGCATGCACCCCCACGAAATCTGCCGCCTCGCTCAGCGTCAACAGCCGCGCTCGGTCTTCTGAGTCACTCATCCAACTATCCCCTCGGCATGCCGCCTGAAATCATAGGAAATCTACGTCTATCTAAAAAAACTATACCACCGCACTCCGCATCCGTCGAGAGGAAAGATGTCAGGAAATCTGGGTATCTTTGCTAAAGATGAGGTAAACGCAAGAATGATGCTGAGCTACCGCATACTATGGCATTTTCTTATGAGCGGGCATTTCAAGGGTATCATACGCATCGTCTAGTAGAGTTGTGCCTGATTGCCGCCATTACAGATCCCGGCTGACCTATGCTGAGAATTACAGATGAAAACGGCATCCAGCCCACGGCAATCTCGTACCAACTGCCCAGGGGCGGTCAATAAGGCTACCCGCTTCCCTTGGGCAGTTGCATCAATGCGCGTGACTTATTCTGCTTTCAGCGGTGGTCCCACGATGTCAAAGTGATATTTCGCGGCCAATGTGTGCATCTGCGCCATATCTGGCGCAGATGGGGGCGGCAGGGTCAGCGATGACGCGGGCTCGCCCATCTCAACGTGAAATTGTTCTAAGCCTGCGGGAACGGTGAACTGGAGCAGCCGTGCAGGCGTATGGCCCTCGACAACGAAGCCATGCGCCATATTCTTGGGCAAGAAGATGAAGGCGCCCGCTTGCGCCCGCCAACGCAGATCCCCACAAACGAAGGTAAATTCGCCTTCGAGGATGTAAAACGCCTCATCTTCCGCATGATGGACATGGAGCGGCGGGGCAAAGCCAGGCGGCAAGACCTGCTCGATGAGGCTGAAACCCTGAGCCGTGTCTGACCCTGTTGCCTTCAATTGCATCAAGGAACCAAGAAACCAGACGGCTTGCCCTTCTTGGCGTGCCCGCATGTAGGGATTTGGCGGTGTATCCATCATGTGCTAGGGTCCTTTCGACAATGGCGGGGTGCCTCCTTAGCGCGCTCGGCTCACAGCGGTGCTTTCATTTCGAGCAGATATTGCTGGGCAGAGATGGCGGTTTGGTCGCCGGGGGTGAGGCGCGTGTAGGTGCCGTCGGCGTGCAACACCCGTGCCTGAGTGTTGTCTTGCAGATACAGCTTCAGAACCACATCGCGCAGATAGCGTCGTTGCCGTTCATCCTCAATGGGGAAGAGGGCTTCCACACGCCGATCCAGGTTGCGGTCCATCAGGTCAGCGCTGCCCAGATAGATTTCGGATGCGCCGCCGTTGTGGAAATAGTAGATGCGGTTGTGTTCGAGGAAGCGCCCGATGATGCTACGCACCTGGATGGTCTCGCTGAGGCCAGGAATGCCTGGACGCAGGCAGCACATCCCCCGAATGATGAGGTCAACCCGCACCCCCGCCTGGGACGCGCGATAGAGCGCCAAGATCATTTCTTCGTCAGTCAGCGCGTTGAATTTGAAGATGAGGTGGCCATTGCCGCTGCGCTCGTGTTGAGCGATCTCGCGATCGATCTTGGCCAGGAAGGCGGGGCGGAGTTCGTGGGGGGCCACCAGCAGCCGCCGATACTTGGTCTGCGCGCTATAACCCGTCAGCACGTTGAAGAGTTCGGTCAGGTCGGCACCCAGCGCGTCATCGGTCGTCAGCAAGCCCATGTCGGTGTAGCCATGCGCCGTCGATGCGTTATAGTTGCCCGTCCCCAGATGGACGTAGCGGCGAATGCCATCATCATCCTTGCGAACGATGATCAGCATTTTGGCGTGCGTTTTCAAACCACTGATCCCATAGATGGTGTGCACGCCGACTTTTTCCATCTCGCGTGCCCACTCGATGTTATTCTCTTCATCGAAGCGCGCCTTCAGTTCCACCACCGCCGCCACTTGCTTGTCTTCTTCGCGGGCCTCCACCAGTGCCGCCACGATGGGCGAGTTGCGCCCCACCCGATAGAGCGTCTGCTTGATGGCCAGCACCTGCGGGTCGCGTGCCGCCGCGCGCACCAGATCGATGATGGGGGTGAACGAGTCGAACGGGTGTTGCAGCAAGATCGGCCCCTGGCGGATGGCCGCGAACATGTCGCCATCTGGCCGTAAGGCCACGGGCACAGCTGGCACGAAAGAAGGATATTTCAGGTCGGGGCGCTCAAGATTATTGAGTTCGGTCAGCGAGCTGAGCCGCAGGGGGCCATCTTCGGTGTAGACATCATCTGGCCCAACCTCCAGATGCGTCATCAGGAAGTCGCGTACCTCGGTGCTGGTGTCGGCATCCAACGACAGGCGCACCACCGTCCCAAATGGGCGCTGACGGATGCTATCCTCCACCGTTTCCAGCAGGTCCAGTGCCTCATCTTCCTGAATGGTCAGGTCGGTGTCACGCGTGACGCGAAAGACGTAGTTCGCCACGACATCTTTGCCCGGAAAGAGATCGCCCAAATTCGCCGCGATGATGTCTTCGAGCAAGACCAGATGAATCGGCGCATCAAGCGCATTGGTGTCGGTCGGCAGCCGCACCAGGCGCGGCAGCACCTCGGGCACCTTGACGCGCGCGAAGAGGCGACCTTCTTCGGCATCCTCGATGACAACCAACAGGTTCACATTCAGATTCGAGATGAAGGGAAACGGATGGCTGGCGTCGATGGCGAGGGGCGTCAGCACGGGGAAGACATCGCGCTCATAATAGCGCCGCAAGGCATCATGCTGTGGCGGGGTCAGATCGTTATAATTCAGCAAATGAATGCCCGTCGCATGCAAGGCTGGCAAGAGGTCTTCTTGAAAGAGGCGCTGGCGCTCGGCGAGTTGGGGCAACAGGGCCGCTCGGATAACCTGAAATTGCTCCATGGGGGTCAAGCCCGATGGCGCACGCTGCGTCACCCCCGCCTGGATCTGCTTCTTCACCCCTGAAACGCGAATCATGAAAAACTCATCGAGGTTCGCGCTAAAGATCGAGAGGAAATTCACGCGCTCCAGCAATGGATTGCGGGCATCCTGCACCTCTTCGAGCACGCGCTGATTAAACGCGATCCAGCTCAACTCACGGTCGATGTAGAGATCGGGGTTGATATGGTTGGGCGCGTCAGGGAGCGTGAGCGCGGGCACAGTGGGCGAGGATGTCATGCGGAGTCTCCTCTAACACAGAAACACAGAAAAATCAGATGAACAAGGCTATGAAAGCGTGCTGCTGCCGCAGGCTCCATCTTGCCATGTGTATAGTATCACGCAGAGGCACCAAACACGTAACCTTGCTCTGTGACTCTAATCGGCAAGCACAGCGCTGCAACGCAGGGTAACAGGCAATGAGCGCGACAATGGCCGCCACTATTTGCCAACCTGCTGCCAGCTCGACCCCTTGAGCGTGACGCTGACAGAAACACGAACATCCCCCACCCATCAACTGATGGGTGGGGGATGCGCGCTGCATGAGTCTCGGTTTAGTAATCCGGCATCTGCGGGGCAGGCGCGGCGCCAGCCTTCTCCGGCAGGTCGGTGATGAGCGCCTCGGTGGTGAGGATCATCGTCGCGATGCTGGCGGCGTTCTGCAAGGCAGAGCGCGTGACCTTGGCGGCGTCGATGATGCCCGCGCTGACCAGATCCTCGGTCTTGCCCGTCAAGACGTTGTAGCCGATCTTCGGGTTGTTGCCATTCTCGCGCTGGGCGCGGCGGATGGCTTCCACGATGACCGCGCCATCTTGGCCAGCGTTCGCGGCGATCTGGCGCACTGGCTCTTCGAGAGCGCGGCGCAGGATGGTGATGCCCGTCGCGGCATCGCCCGTCAGGTTCAGCTTATCCAGCGCGGTCGTGGCGTTCAGCAGGGCCACGCCACCGCCGGGCACATAGCCTTCCTCAACCGCCGAGCGGGTGGAGGAGAGGGCGTCCTCGACGCGGGTCTTGCGGAACTTGAGTTCCACTTCGGTGCCCGCACCGACCTTGATGATGCCGACGCCGCCCGACAGCTTGGCGAGGCGCTCTTGCAGCTTCTCGCGGTCATAGTCGCTGCTGGTCTCGTCGACCTGCGCGCGGATCTGCTTGATGCGCGCCTGAATCTCGGTCTGCTCGCCCTTGCCCTCGACGAAGGTCGTCTCGTCCTTCGTGGCGACGACGCGGCGGGCCTGGCCCAGGTCGTTGATGGTGGCGTTTTCGAGGCGGCGGCCCACCTCTTCGCTGATGACTTCGCCGCCCGTCAGGATGGCGAGGTCGCGCAGCATGTCTTTGCGGCGGTCGCCGAAGCCGGGGGCCTTGACCGCGAGGATGTTGAGGATGCCGCGCATCTTGTTGACCACCAGTGTGGCGAGGGCTTCACCATCAACGTCTTCCGCGACGATGACGATGTTGCGCTGGCCCATCTGCGTGACCTTTTCGAGGATCGGCAGCAAGTCCTGGATGGCGCTGATCTTCTTATCGGTGATCAGGATGTAGGCATCTTCGATGCTGGCTTCCATGCGGTCGGTGTTCGTGACGAAGTAGGCCGAGATGTAGCCCTTGTCGATCTGCATGCCTTCGACGAACTCGGTCTCGAAGTTGACGCCGCGCGACTCTTCGACCGTGATGACGCCATCGCGCCCGACGCGATCCATCACGTCCGCGATGAGGGTGCCGATGGTCTCATCCGCCGCCGAGACGGTGGCGATCTGCGCGATCTCTTTTTTGCCTTCCACCGGGATGGCGATGCTGCGGATGTATTCGACGATGGCTTCGACGCCACGGTCGACGCCCTGGCGCAGCAGCATGGGGTTGGCCCCAGCGGCCAGGTTGCGCAGGCCCTCGTTGACGATGGCCTGGGCCAGGACGGTCGCGGTGGTGGTGCCATCACCGGCCACGTCGTTCGTCTTGATGGCGGCTTCCTTCAGAAGCTGCGCGCCCATGTTCTCGAAGGGATCTTCGAGCTGGATCTCTTTGGCGACGGTCACGCCGTCATGCGTCACGGTCGGTGCGCCGAACTTCTTATCCAGCGCGACGTTGCGGCCCTTGGGGCCGAGGGTCGTCTTGACCGCGCCTGCCAGGATGTCGATGCCAGCCTTGAGCTTGCGACGAGCGTTCTCATCAAAAACGAGCTGCTTAGCCATGTTGGGATATTTCTCCTCGGTAATGTGAAACGATTTATGGGTGGTGTTCCAGCGACAAATGGTGCGCGTTCCGCGCGACCACTTTACTCAGCCAGGACGGCCAGAATGTCGGATTCGCGCAGAACGAGCAGATCGTCGCCCTCGAACTTGAACTCAGTGCCACCATACTTGGCAAAGAGCACCTTATCGCCGACCTTCAGTTCCATCACGGAGCGCTCGCCATTGTCTTGCAGCTTGCCGGAGCCAACCGCGATGACGGTGCCCTCCTGCGGCTTCTCTTTGGCGGTGTCGGGGATGATGATGCCGCCCTTGCTGATCTCTTCCTTGGCAGATGGCTTGACGACCACGCGGTCGGCAACGGGACGAATCTTCGCCACGGTCTGATCTCCTTGCTTGTTCTTGGCCACTGTGCATCCTCTCAGGGTTGGGGTATCTCCCCAACGGCTCGCATTGTTTATTTATCGGTCGAGAAGCGGCCCACATTCTCGTGAGCCTCTGTTGCTATAATACCCGTTGTTCTGTAAGAACCCCGTAGGAAATGTGTTAGAGTTGTGTTAGAAAAAATCGCAAAGGAGCAAGCAGCAGATGAACAGCGACGACATCAAACTGGTGTGTGTCATCGGCGCGGGGACGATGGGGTCTCAGATCGCGCTGCAATGCGCGCTGGCGGGCTACGCGGTGAATCTGACGGACGCGCTCGCGCCCGCCCTTGAGCGCGGCACGGCCAGCAACCAGGCGCTTGTAAAGCAGCGGGTCGGCAAGGGACGCATCACCCAGGAGGCGGGCGATGCCACGCTGGCACGACTGCACGCCGTGGGTGATGTCGCAGAAGCGGCACGTTCAGCGGATATCGTCATCGAAGCCGCCTTCGAGGATCTGGCAGTGAAGCGCGACCTCTTCACCACCTTGGATGCCGCTTGTCGGCCCGATGCCATCCTCACCTCGAACTCCTCCACCATCGTCATCAGCAAGATCGTGGAGGGCACGCTGCGCGATGCGTCGCGGGCGGCGAACTTCCACTTCTTTCACCCCGCCACGGTGATGAAACTGGTGGAGGTGGGCAAGGGGCCCGCCACCAGCGACGCCACAGCCC
>JACDGC010000228.1 GCA_013815535.1 Ktedonobacterales bacterium | reverse complement strand
CCATTGAACTGCGTGTAAGTGACGGGGCTGTTGCTGGGGTTATAGCGCACGTTGCCGAGCGAGCGCGTGGTGGTGGCGATGCCCGCCGTCCCACACTGCGACTCGAAGGCAAAGAATCCGAGGGCATAGGCGGGATTCACGCCATATTTGATGCCCAGATCATACAAATCAGCGGCGAAATCAGGCGTAGCCGCTGGACTGTTGTAGGCTTGCAACACCTGCAAGATTTTGACGGCGCTGATCGATGGCTGCCCGTCCAGCGTCTCCCCAGCGGCGGCACAACTGGCGCGCGGCAACGCGCAGGCGCTGGAGGGTGGTTTATAGGCCACCACCCCATGCGGGCGCAGATTCGGCCAGTGCGCGCCCACCCAGGTGCTGACGGTGCCCCAGGTGGGATAGGAACCCGCGAGCACCACCACCACCAGCACCCATCCGGCGATCTCCGTCCCCCGGCTGCCGAGCCGACCGCGACTGAGCGTATTCGCCATCCTCCCCAGGCCACGGGCCAGTGACCGCGCTGCCCAAAAGATCAAGCGCGCCACCCCGGCCACCAACCAACTGACGAAGTGCAGCAGCGACAGCCCCAGATCGCCCAGCACAAAGGTCGCCTCATTCAGACGCCCGCGTGGCCATGTGCGTGGGGTGTCTGGCAAAATGCGGCGCGGTGCGGCAGGGGCCACTTTTGTTGCGGTGGGTGTGGGTAGCGGATTGGTGGTGGGCATGGCATCCTCGGCGCGGCTCCGAGCGGGCACAGGTGGCCGCGCTTGGGCGGATTCATCCTCCACAGCCTATCGCAGATCAGCCAGCGTGTCTAGTGGAACGCTTCACATCGGCCGGGAAGCGGGCCTGGCCGCCTCGGCCAACGCGTCACCCTTCACGATGGATGCCGATGCGGTTCGCCTCAACCGCCCCTTCGGTGAACCACAGTGCGCCATCGGGCGCGGCGACGATGCCAAAGGGCGTGCTGCCGGGGTGGGGCAACGTCACCGTGGCCCAGTTCCCCGCCGCAGGATCGAAGCGAAAGAGGGCATTCGCCCCGCTGCTCGTCACCCAGACGATGCCTTTGGCCGTCACTGTGATGTCATATAACTCGGGAACTGGGCCATGGTCGGTGGGGACCGCGAATTCCGTGATCGCCCCCGTCGCTGGATCGATCCGCCCGATTTTGCCGCCCGTCAGTTCGCTGAACCACGGCGTGCCATCGGGGGCAATGGTGATCTCATCTGGCTGGGATTTGGCAGTGGGGATGGCATGGGTGGTCATTTTGCCTGTGGCGGGGTCCAGCCGGACGATGGCATTGGCCGAGAGTTCCGCGAACCAGACGATGCCTGCCCGATCAACCGCGATGCCATAGGGAAACACGATGCTCTTCGGGTCTGGGTTAGGGAGATCATATGTGGTGAATGCGCCTGTCTGGGGGTTCAGCACGGCCACGCGGTCGTCGCTTTCCAGCGTGACCCACACGCGGCCATCGGGGGCCAGCGCCAGGCCGTTGGGTCCCGCGCCATGGTTGGCCCGCTGCGGCGCGGGGTAGGTGGTGAAGTGGCAGGTGGCTGGGGTGAAGCGCCCGATGTGGTTCGCTGCCAGTTCTGCGTACCAGATGTCGCCATTCTTGGCGGCGACCAACCCCATGATGCCGCTGTGGCCGCCCGTTGGGTGCCATTCGGTGAAGGTGTTGGTCGACGGGCTAAAGCGCCCCAAACGGTTGTTATGCATCTCGCCGAACCAGATGTTGCCTGCTCCATCGACCGCCGGAAACATCAGATCGCTCTCCGCATGCGGCATGGTGAATTCCGTGATGCCCCCACTTTGCATCGGGGTTGCCGAGGTGCTCTCGGGCGCGCACCCTGGCACGGCGGCAGTGGAACGAGTGGTGATGGCGACGATGAGCCCGACGACGACGAGTGCCGCCACCACACCCGCCATGATCAGGCGGGCGCGTTGGGCAAAGATGAAAGTTGGCAGGCTCTCTGGTCCTGTTATCTTGCGTGGTGCTGGCGAGACGGGATTCACTCGTGGCAAATGCCGTGGATGGCAGCAGCCAGCGATTGAAGCCGCTCAGCTACCATACCACGCGAACGTGTTAGTATGAGGATCATAGCACAATCCGGTGTGTAGGGGGCCACTGCCCCACATGGCACCAAGAATGGAAAGGGCACCATGACCACAATGACGCGCCCCTTGCGCTTCGGCATCAAGACCATGCCGCAATTCACGACGTATGACGACATCCTGCGCGTGTGGCGCGAAGCCAATGACATCGCCATCTTTGAGCATGCGTGGGTCTTTGATCACTTTTACCCCATCGCCGGGGCAGATAGCGCGGGGCCGTGCCTCGAAGGCTGGACGTTGCTGGCAGCGCTGGCCGCCCAGACGCAGCGGTTGCGCGTGGGGGTGATGGTGACGGGCAACACCTATCGGCACCCCGCCGTGCTGGCCAACATGGGCGCGACGGTGGACCAGATCGCCCATGGGCGGCTCGACTTTGGCCTGGGCGCGGCGTGGAACGAAGAAGAGCACGCCGCCTATGGCATCCCTCTGCCGCCACCTGGGGAGCGCATCCGGCGGCTGGGTGAGGCGTGCGAGGTCATTCGCCGCCTGTGGACGGAGCCAACCGTCACGTTCGCCGGGCGCTACTATCAACTGACGGAGGCGCGCTGTGAACCCAAGCCTGTGCAGCAGCCACATCCCCCCTTCGTCATCGGTGGCAGCGGCGAACAACTGACGCTGCGCATGGTAGCGCGCTACGCTGACATCTGGAATGCCACTGACACCTCACCGGTTGAGTTTGCCCGCAAGAGTGCCATCTTGGATGAACACTGTGCCGCCATCGGGCGCGACCCCGCGACCATCGAACGCTCGGTGCAGGTGATGGTGAATCCCGCAGAGCCAGCCGTTGCGCGTGACCGCTTGCGCGACTACATCACTGCTGGGGCAACGCATCTGGTGGCGTACCTGCGCGCGCCCTTCCCAGTGGGCATCGCACAACGCGTCGCCCGCGAGATCGCCGAGCCGTTGCGCCAGGAATTCATGGGCTGAGGTCATGGGGCTTGCCACGGCCCTGCTTTGCAATGAAGCGGGGCAGTGGCGGGTGGCTTAATAGCCGGTGGTGCGGTCGATCTGCCCGCGCTCGCGGGCCTGGAAGTCGCAGATGCGGAAGGCGACCAGCGCCACCCCGATCAGCACCACCGTCGTCAGCGTGAGCAAGCCAAAGACCGCCCCCGTTTCCGCAACGGGGAAGCTTTCGCCGATGTGGCTCCCCAGCAATGCCCGTCGCATCAGTTCCAACCAATAGGTCAAGGGCAACGCCAGCGAAACATCGCGCAGCCAACTCGGCAGCACGGTGATGGGGAAGATCGCGCCAGAGATCAAATAGAGCGCGCCCGTCACCGCCTGGGGCATCTGGTAGGCACCGCGCTTCAGCACCAGTGCCAGCCCCGCCAGCAAGATGCCCAGTGCCGTCACTCCCACCAGCCCCACGATCAAGCTGGCGAAGAAGAGCGGGTAGTTGACCTGGAGGAGATTGACGGGCACACCCAGCAACGCGATGCCGATGCCCAGCGTGACGACGAACGAGAAGAAAGCGACCAACATGCGGGGTAGCGCGCGCCCCGTCAGGAACAACAGGAAGTGCGACGGTGTGATGTAGACGTATTTCAGCATCGCATATTCTTCGCGGTCGGCCAGCACGGCCTGGGGGATGCCCGCGATGATCTGCTCGACAAAGGTCCATGCGGCACTGCCGGTGATCAAGAAGCCATAGATGCCATCGTGCGCCCCCACGCCCTTGATGACCCAGAACATCAGCACCAACACCAGCGAGGCCGTCATTGGGCGGATGATCAGATACAACAAATAAAGCGCGGGATTCGTCCAGTTGCCACGCGTCTCCCATTCCAGCCAGGTCGCGGCGCGCAGCGTCTGCCACGCGCGCGACTGGCTGATGCGCGTGCGCCCCGCACTCAGGGCAGAGATTGGCGTTGCCATGCGGCTTTCCTCCTAATGGTGGCAGCGAGCCAAGACTCGTCCGATTGCGTTAGGCCAGTTCATTGCCATTTGAGCGAGAGCCGCCCTTGCACCTTGGCCAGCCGTTCGATGTAGGTGAGCGCCCAGGCCGCCCCCACGCAGAAGAGGACCGCCAGCACCGCCAGGATGCCGACTTCCCACCCCGCCGGGATGAAGATGCGGAAGAGCCCCGGAAAGACCAGTTGCCGCACCGCGTCCAACCCCAAGGTCAACGGGATGAGGGCAGCGAATCCCGCCACGAAGGGGCCGAGGGCGCGCACGGGGACGTATGACCCCGTGAGGAACGCGACCGGCTCCTGGATGACTTCTTGGATGGCCCACACCTCGCGGTTATAGAGCAGGTAGAGGCTGGCCAGCATCGATCCCAACCCATAGAGGCCGATGAGCGAGAAGAGGAACGCCAGAATCACCAACGGCACGGCGCTGAGCGTCAAGGCGTAGCTCACTCCGAAGAGCAGCGACCCCAGTGCCAGAATGACCACTGTCCGGATGGCCGTCGCCAACATGCCGCCGAAAGCCATGCCCGCCAGAATCCACAGCAGCGAAGACGGGGCCATCAGGTAAAGTTCCAAATTGCCGGATTGGCGCTCCCAGTGCAGTTGGCCCGCCATCGACCACAACACGTTAGCCCAGAAGGCCATCATGCCGCCGCCAAGGATGACGAGGCCGATGTATTGCTTTGGCGCGCCGATGGCCTTATAGACGAACGCGAAGGCGCAGATCTGCAACAGTGGCAGCGCGACTTCGTAGAAGATCCAGTCGGGTTCACGGTTGGCCGCGACCAACCGTGGGTATGCACGCCCCAGCATCGTCATGAAGCCCAGGCGCACCCCCACCACCTGCGGTGACGCGGCGCGGGCATCCGGGGAAAGCGTTGCCATCTAGTGACCTCCCTCGGCTTCAGCTTCAGCCTCATCACCGACGAGCCGCACGAAGGCTTCTTCCAGGGTCGGCTCGATGCGGCGCAACGTCAGGATGCGCGCCCCGGCATCATTCAGGCTGGCGACGGTCGGCATGATGAATTCCTCGCGCAGCAGTGCCAACCGCAGTTGGGTGCGGTCAGCGTGCTGCTCGGTCAAGGCTTCCACCACGCCGTCGCGCCCGCGCAGCATGTCGGTGAAGGCGGGTGCCCACTCGGCCATCTCAAGCTGAAAGCGCGCGTGCTCTTGCAAGCCGCGCTTCAGGTCGGCGGTGGTGCCCTCCGCGACGAGTTGGCCGTGGTTGATGACGGCGACGTGGTTGCACAGTTCATCCGCCTCGAACATATAGTGCGTGGTCAGCAAGACGGTGCGGCGCAGATCTTGGCTCATCCACAGCCGCACATAGTCGCGCACAGCGCGTGATGCTTCGACATCAAGCCCCACCGTGGGCTCATCCAAGAAGAGCACCTCGGGGTCCGAGACGAGCGCGCGGCACAGATTCATGCGCTGGCGCATCCCCGTGGAGAGCGCATAGACCTTTTGGTTGGCCTGCTCACTCATCCCCACGGCTGCCAACAATTCATCGATGCGCGCGTGGGCCACTTTGGAGGGCACGCCGTAGAACTGCGCGAACATCCACAGTTGCTCGCGCACCGTGAGGATGCCATAGCCCGACTGTTCGCCGCCGCTGACCATGGCGATGCGTTGGCGCACCTTGACGACCTCACGCGTGACATCCATGCCATCGATCAGCGCCTGCCCACCGCTGGGGGCGAGCAGCGTGGTGAAGATCTTGATGAGGGTGGTCTTGCCCGCGCCGTTGCGCCCCAGCAGCCCAAAGATCTCGCCGCGCGCGACGCTGAGGCTGACGCCATCCAGCGCGGTGACGGTTTTGCCCGCCTTCGTGCCGCCGATGGAGCGCCCGCCGCGAGCCTGATAGACGCGCTTGACATTGATCGCCTGGATCGCGGGAATGTTATCCTGGGATGGTGGAGAACTCATAGGAAGCGCAATCCTTCTGTGTTGCCTGAACACGAATGATGACTATCACACAGGTGAATGATACCTATCACACAGGCCGTAGATCCAGAGACGAAGGGCTGGGCAATTGGTCACACCCCTTCGCCAGAAATCAGACTGGTTGGTTGTGTGGTGGTCTCGGGATAGTGTTGGCTGCGCACGGGAAAGGGTGCGCGCTGGGGAATGCGGCCATGACGAACGACGGCCCGTCCCTTGCCCTGCGCTGCTGGGCAAATGACCTGCCCAGACCGCGTGCGCAAGAGCCGCTGCCGCACCGTGCTGCCCCGCCGGATCATGGTGTACTTCATGACGTTGTTCCCCTCTGAGATTGCATGGCTGGGGTGGGGCCATCCCCCTCCCCTCTATCATTCTTTCGCTGGCAGGCGATTCTAGAAGTTGCCTGGTTCATCCGCCATACGGACGATGCGCGGCGTGAATTTGCCGAGGATGGCGACCAAATCATCCTGCGCGGCGATGATGGCTTCGATATCCTTATAGGCTTGGGGTGCTTCGTCCAAGCCGCCACCGAGCAAGGTGACGC
>JACDGC010000227.1 GCA_013815535.1 Ktedonobacterales bacterium | reverse complement strand
GAACCGCGCCGTGGCGATGGGATCCGCTAAGCACCCGACAAAGGGAGGAAACACCTATGACGCACGATGCTCTCGATGAGCGCACGGCAGCCGATGCCACGAATGTGCCGCGACGGCCGCGATCCTTCAAGGTCTATCAGGCCAACGTCCCATCGCTGCTGACCGAGCCGGAAGTGGCCGCACCGGAGTGTCCCCGATGTCATGGCCACGGCTATGTGCGCGCCAACGTGCCGCAGGAGCATCCGCTGTTTGGCAAAGCCATTCGCTGCGCCTGCAAAGCCGCCGAGGCGGAGGAACAGCAGCGCCAGCAGTTGTGGCGGCTATCGAATCTCGAGGCCTGCGCGGCGCTGACCTTTACCACCTTCAACCAGGCGATCCCTGGGACGCAGGAAGCCTGGCGCGCGGCGCTGGCGTATGCCCGCGACCCTGCCGGCTGGCTGGTGCTGGGGGGACCCTGTGGCAGTGGCAAAACCCACCTGGCGGCGGCCATCGCAGTGCAGCGGTTCGCGGCGGGGGCGCGCGTCCTCTTCCTGCTGGTCCCTGCGCTGCTCGACCACTTGCGGGCGACCTTCGCGCCCACCAGCGCGACGACCTATGACGACCTCTTCGCGCGCGTGCGCGACGCGGATCTGCTGGTGTTGGATGATCTGGGAACGGAGCAATCGACGCCCTGGGCGCAGGACAAGCTCTTTCAGCTCATCAACCATCGCTCTATATTCAGCCTGCCGACGGTCATCACGACGAATCTCGACCTGATGCGCGATCTCGATGACCGCATCCGTTCGCGCCTGAGCGATGTACGCCTAGTACAGGCGGTGCGGCTGACGGCCACCGACTATCGCGAGCGCCCCCAACCGCTGTCGCAGCGTGAAGCGAGCTGAGGATGCCGACCCTGCGCCGCACCCCGCGCGATGAGGAGGGGTGTATCACCAAGGCTTGTCAACAAGGAGCACGTGACATGGCAACCTATGCTTGTGCATGCTGCAAAAAAGACGGAGCAACCTTCCAGACCGATTGCGACGGTCGCGGTTACGCGCTGGATCGCTTCACCGCTTCGACGCAGCGCGGCGGCAGCATCGCGCCACTGGTGGCCTATGTGCGCCGTCACCCCGATGAGATGCTGGCGGTGTCGACGGAGGCCCAGGCGACGCTGATCACCGCGCGCGACCACCAGGACCAGCAACGGCGGGCGGCAGAACAGGCGCTCTATCGCATCCGCGGCATCTGCGACGAGCCGTGGGCCGATTGGCCGGTGCAGCGCGACGATCTGGCCTTTCCCGGCGACCCGGAGCCGCCCCAAACCGTTGAGACGACCGGCCCCTATTCGCTGCCGGAGGGAGATTTTCCCATCTCATGGGCAATCAGGTCACAAAAGCCCGCCAAAATGGAATACGACAGTGGAGCGATCTCCGCTGATTTCGCGAAGCCACGAGAGGAAATCGTCATGAGTGAGCACGAGCTACCAACCTGGATCACCCACGAGCGCGTCGCCCAGCAACCAGAGCCAGCCTACGGACCCAAGTGGAACTATCACGCGGGGCAGATCGCGGCGTATTACCGCACCCTGGCTTGGGTGCAGACCAAAGCCGTTCCTCCGGAAGTCCTGAGCACGGCTAGAGCCTTCGCAGGCATTGAGGCGCTCTCTGCCTGCGAGATTGCCATACATGAGTTTCACCGCCCGCGCCCGCACCTGGCCGACGCGCAACGCCTCTGGCGTGTCGATATGGTTGGCAGCGAGGATATCCAAGAACGCCGCGATGACGAGCAGCGCCGGGGCATCACGCCGCAGTACACGCAGGCCCTCATGGCCGTCTTCGTCGCGCAGCTCGCCGACGGCACCTATACGACGGCTGGGGTCCTCCGCGACGAAGATCCGGAATAAGTCCTGCGCGCTGGCCGTGATGACGGAACAGGAGAGAGTATGATGAACGATGATGTGGGCGAGCGCCAGGTGCAACGGGGCCTTGATCGGGATGCGGTCGCCGTGGCGGTGGTGCATCTGGCAGAGACGTGCGAGCCCGATGGGCAGGCGGATCCCGCCGAGGATGGCCGTCCCGAAGCTCTGGTGTTGGCGCTCGCGGATCTGCTGGGGAATATCAACAGTCGTGATGCCGCTGAGGGTATCCAGCAGGCGTTGTGGGAAGTCTACGCGCATTGGACCATCGGCAGTTGAGCGTCGGCCCCGGCGTGGTATGCTGGGGGCAAGCGATAGCGCGGAGGGTCGGCGAATGGATGTGCGGTATAACCTGTTGGCGCAGCGGGGGGAACACGGGATCACGCTAACCCTCCTGGACCCGCTCACGATCCCGGAAGGGCCGCATACGCCGCTGCGGTTCACGCGCGGGGATGGCATCGAGGTGTATGGGCAGGTGTACTGGCAGATGCTGCCCCTCCCCACGCCCGCCGAGCGCACGGCGCTCCTAGCCCGTATCTATCGTATCGTCGAGCGCAATCCGCGTGACCCGAGCGGTCCTGACTGGGATGGGACATCCCAGGATAGCCCCGATCCCGATTGAGTGATCCATCGTCCCGCTGGGGACGCACCGGATGAGAAGTACCATGCCGAAGAAAACGAGCAAAGCCGGCCAGATGCCGCATCGCAGAAACCCCCGTTACCCCGTGCGATTCCTGCGATGCGGCATCTGCCCCCGGAGCGACAAGCGGTGTTCCAGGACCGCTATGCGGTCCGGCGCGAGGTCGCTGAGGCGATCAAGCAACTCTCGGCGGTCCTCAAAGAGTGGGTCAACGATGTCGTGCTGGACCAGCAGCGCTTCGAGGCGTTCCACGCGAGCGGGCATCAAGGCGAGTATCAGGAGTTGCCAAAAGGCACCCTGGCCCGGAAACTCGAGGATTTGGGGTGGACCGCCGAGCACATCACGGCGCTGAACACGCTCAAGACACCGCTCGATTTGTCTGATATTCAGGAGCTCGATTTTGCGGCTGACCGCGTCGAGCGGATGCTCCAATGGTTTGCCGTTCATCCAGAAGGCGGCTCATTTCATCACGTCTGTGTGATGTATGAAGCGGTGGGCAGTCTTATTCGGCGTCTTGTGATTCAGCAAACCGGTCACCCCCCTGAGCAGTTTGCGACGCCAGATGTTACAATGACGGGAGGGAAAGAGGAAGCCAAGCGCGTCCAACCTACGCCGTACCGTGCACCCCTGTTTCCCGATGATGAGGTGAAGCCGTGACCACGCCGATAACGAAGACCGCAGCGCAGCAGCTCAGGAAGCAGGATTATTACGAATACCTGCGGCTCCATGAGCCGCGCCAGTATGCGGAATTCATGCGTGGTGAGGGCCAAATGCTCAAGATGAACCAGTTTCATGCCAGCGCAGAAGGTCAGGCCCTGCTCGCCGAACTTGAAGCCTTTTTCGACCAGCCCGAGCAGCGAGCAGCGATAGATGCCCGACGGATGCGGCGCGAAGTTCGGTCCCATGTCGGCTCCTATACGCTGCTGGGCATCGAGCAGGGGGCATCGAAGCGCGAGATCAAGAACGCCTATCGTCGCCAGGCGCGCAAGCTGCATCCCGATAAGGGGGGCGATGAAGCCGCCTTCAAGGCGCTCTATGCCGCTTACCGCCAACTGCTTACGATCACCAAAGACTAGCCCCTGGCCCATGCCAATCGGCGTGGGCTGTTGTCTCACCCTTTTTGTTGTGGACAGGAAATCCTAGAACACACGTAAAAAAAGGAGCGCCACATGCCCACCCCGCCACGGCGACCCGGTCGCCCGCGCAAGGCGAAAAGCGAACGCATCATGCCGCGCAGCATCCAGCGCCGCCTCTTTTGGGAGCCAGGGGAGCCGCACCCGCTCGACGTGATGTTTGGTCGGGCGGGGGATGCCCAGGTCCACCTGGAGCAGACCATCGACCGTCTGGTGGACCAGCTCGTTGTGCTGGCGCGGGGGCTACGTTCCTCCGACGAGGTGGCCACCGGAGAGGAACGTGCCGCCCGCCAGGCATTGCGTCAGCGCTTCTCCACGCGCAAGCACTACGACCACCTGGAGGTGACGCTGGCGGCCATCCGGCGGCGACGGTTGGCGGCGCGTTTCGCGGTGATCAGCGCGGCGCTGGACCTGGCGCAGGATCTCCTGGGTGAACCGGGACTCAGCCCCGAAGAGGAACTCGTGGCGCTCCTCGCTGAGGAGGAATCGCACACCAAGCGGCGGCGCGCGGCCAGCACGGAAGCCCTGGCCGACCGACTGGCGGCCTTCGAGCGGCAGCTCCAGGCGCAGCGCGCTGACCTACTGCGGGGTGCGGGGAACTTTGAGTACCACTATGTCCGCAAGCTGGTCCTCAATCGCGCGGCATTGCGCGAGGCGAAACAGATGGGGCGCAAGGTGGCACTCGATGAGCTGTACATCGAGCGCCGCTATGGCCCCTACTTGGATTACCGCTGGCGCGAGGGCAAAGGGCCGCTGTATACGGTGCATCTGGGGCGCTTCGATGAGGCGGTCGAGGGATTTCCCACCGATGCCAGTGAACCCTACTGACGTGCCCGCCCCGCACCCCTTTCACCGAGTGCAACCACAAGAAGCGCGTTTAATGCGCATCTTGAGTACTGTGTCCTAGAATTTGGTTTATGGTGTTTGTCCCCCTATGGTTCCAACAGTGGAACCATAGGGGCTGTTTACGGTAAAGTTGTGGGCAAATCATACAATAAAAACCACAACAAATCAAATGAGCATTGGCCCGTGGATGGGCCGCTCACTTGTCGTCCGTAAAGCGTCCCCCACGGAGGAGCAACTCCAACCCCAGCGCGGTGTCACTCTTCGCCAGGATCGCTTCGATGCTGGTGGTTTTGAGATGCTCGGCCAGCGTGAGAACGGTGGTCAGGGTGTCGCGTAAGCGGGCGAGTTGCCCGGTGAGGCGCGTGACCTCGGCGCGCTGCGCGGCGGTGAGGGATTCCGCTTGCCAGCGTTTGAGCTGTGTTTCATACAGCCAGAGATCATCGCGCTGCGTCGTGTAGACGGAGATCACGCGCGCGACCGTGGCATCGTCGAGGGCGCCAGGTCGCGCCTGACGGAGCATGGCTAGATTCTCGGTCGCGGATGCGAGCATCCCATCGAGGGCAGAGGTGATCAGCGGTAACTGGCTGATGGGTTGCCATTGCGGTGGTGGTTCGGTCACCGGCGTGGTCTCCCCAGGTGGTGAAAACGCTGGTTCCCGCGTTGCGCGGTCCCCGGCTCATGATCATTCTAGCAGATAGGGGTAGAGGGACGGAAGCTGTCATGAAGTGCAAAGTAACCAATTAGCCGGCAACCTGAAGGGAAAGACGTGTTGACATATCCAGGGAAAATCGACCATAGGGATTGATGTGATGATACATCAAGGGTGTCAGCGCCCGCAGATCCTCGGTGCCGAATTTGCCCTGCCAGCGGACATCTTGCAGCAACGCTTGGATCATCAAGGTATTAATATAGACCAGGGAGATTTGGACGAGATGCAAGGCCAACGCTGCCGCTTCCTGATCATCCACCTGATTGGTCGCCATCTCCCCACTCTTGCCGTGAAAAATAAACGAATTGGCTGAATTCCAATTCTCGACCACATTCAACCCTTGGTGAATCTCCTGTCTGTGGGCCTCTGACTGCAAATACTGGCACAGAACAATGGTCTTGATTGCTTTTCCCAATTCAAGCAACGCCTGATAGGTTGGGTGCTGCACATTACTTTTCGTAAACCGGCGCAGGATGGTCTCCGCATCAGCGGTGCCTAGCCGTAAGGCCGTGGCATATTTGATGATTTGATCGTATTGTTGCCGGATTAGATCCCAATTGATCGCGCGAGTCATCACTGGCTCAAGATTGGGATACTGATCCGGCTTACCAGGCGCCGGTCGATACAATTTCTGCGAGTGGATAGGTTTGAGCCGCGGCAAAAGCTCGAACCCTAGCATATGACACAACGCATAAGCGACTTCGCTCTGACCGTGGGAGTGGACATACTGCTTGGTTATTTGCATGTCCGTGCAATGGCGGAGGACCCCTTCCATCATCGCCGCCACCTCTGATGAAGAACAGTTCTTCACCTGCGAGTAAATACAGGTCGATTTCTTTTCGACGTGCCAATAAATCATGATGCCCTTGCCACGATAACGCACATGCCATTCGGTCATCAGATTTTGATCCCAGGCACCAAACTTTTTTGAGTCTGACGCACAAGCCGTCGTCCCTTCTCGGGGTAGTTCTCCCCACACGGCCTCATGGCGAATGCGAAAGATCGCATTCACCAGATGGGCGATGGCCGCGCGCAATGGTTCCTTGGTAATGTATTGGCGGCGCACATAGCGCAGATCGTCGTAGGTGGTTTCCGCATCCGCATCGACCAGACGCTTGAGACCAATATTGGTACCCAATCCAAACAAACAGAACAACAATCGCTTTTGCAGGACGCCCACGCTTCCGTTTCGGTGCATCCACCATAAAATCGCCGAATGGGTGAGGATATAGGACAATAGCCCACATCGGCGAAGTTATGCGTCAGCAACCAGTGATGGCTCAGCCA